>JAWQJJ010000008.1 GCA_033485155.1 Methanomassiliicoccus sp. | reverse complement strand
GATCCGGTTAGCTTGCTTCTCTTGAAATTCATGTTACCCATCTCATGTCATCCGGAGGGGTTTACCCTCCAAACCTGTTGCAAAATCCATTGGATTAGGACTTAAAGACATGTTTATTAATATTAATCGCGATAATGATAATGGCCAGATAATAATTAGGTATTATCGGAGAGCTTTGAATAAGCTTTGCAGTACACATGGGAAGAGAGATAATTCAACGGTCGTTCATCTGGCCCGACAACACTGATCAATCGAGGTTCGCCGCCGATGGTTCTGAATATTGTGTACATTTCATTAATCTCCGATTGGAGCGCATGAATGCAAAAAACATCGGGATGAGTTCCTGATTTCAGAAATGATATTCTGTTTGAATATTTTGTTCAAGCCAGTTACTGATCGACCCCGTTCTACCATACCAGGAATCAATCACAACCTTAATCGAGGATCACATCGTAGGGGAATTCGTTCATTGCATGGATTTTTAAATTCCCCAAATACCATCCATGCAGTGATCATCTGGTATGCCCATCAATTCTTGCAATCGGATGTTTGCTCATCATCCTTCTTGGAGAACTTATCTCCTATGGGTTTGACCTTTCCAGTAAATAAGCACCCGCAGAATGAACAGGACGTAACTCCCGACGGATTCGATGCTCCGCATCTTGGACACAACATCTCACATCACCGTCACCCACCCTTCTCTCTCATCGTTGATATAGCCGCCCATAGAATTCGCTAAGATTATAGTGGCATAGAAAGGGGCAGAAAGATGCGACACGATTGGTAAAAACCTAAGATGGCTGGGTTGAGCGCGACGAAATATCTGTGTGTCAATCCAGCGAGCCGCACGAATGCAATGGTTATTCCTCTCTGGCTCTTTACTGGCTCGGACCTCAGGGACCAATTTTTTTCCTTATCAAATCAGGCGACTCGAATCGACGAATACGGACCTCTTAGCTCGGGGGTAATCTCTTGAGCGATCTACCCTTTGACGACTGTTGCGAGGGCTGTCAATTCATCGACGGCGACGGCAAGGAGATCGAGGCATGCCGGGACATGACCAAGAGGTGCAGAGGCGACAGTTGCGACTCCTGCCCGCCGTGCAAACGCTTTGCCGCCTCTACCGGCTTCGTTGACGGTCGATCGCTAGGAAAGATGCGGCCGAGGGCCGAGAGTGGGCTTAACCGTCCTAAGAACACGCGACAGGAGGTGTTAGTATAACCGACACCTCAGCTTGCACCGAAGCTTACCTTCGCCTTGAGGCGATGGTGCGGCCGCCCGTTCCCATGAAGCCGAGGACGGAAGCGGAAGAGGACCAAATCGCCCTTGAGCTTTTCATCCTCGAGCACGAGGGCGAAGAGTCGCTTAGAGAATATCAAGCCAACCCAACCAGGAGGGCTCTCAAGTTCTGTGAGCTTCCTCAGCATCAGCGGGAGATCATCGAACGGGCGAGGCTGAATCAAAGAGACTTTTCCAAGCCAGCGCAGGAAGTGAAGGATGGATGCCGGGGGAGGTGTTCGATTTGAAGCTCTCCAAGCTGGCCAGCGTTATCGAGGCAGTAGGCGTTCACAAGGTCCGCATACGGAAGATGCATTGCGCTTTCTGCCACGACGAAGAGAGGAAGTGCCATTGCTCTCGTTACAACGGGCATTGGGACCGATGCACTAAGCGTCGGTTCGCCGGTCGAGAGGAAACGAAAGTTCCCTGTCCGGACTTCATCCGGAGGCCGGACGGCCAGGTGTTCGAACCAGTGGGGGATGAATGATGACCGCTCACTTCCTCAACAAGATCGTGTGGCGGTTTGAACTCTTTTTCGTCCTGCCCGCCAGGCTTACGATACGAGGAGTTCAGCGCCGGTTCAAGGGGCGTGATGCTTGATGGCTCTGTCTGAGAACGAGAGAGCAGCCATGACCTCCTCGAAAACTCCGGAGTGGGGTACTCCTTGGTCGCTGTTCTGGAGGCTGGATGAAGAGTTCAGCCTGAACCTGGACGTCTGCGCCACTCCCTTGAACGCCAAGTGCTCCCGATACTTCACCAGGGAGGATGACGGACTGGCTAAGGAGTGGGCCGGGCGTTGCTGGATGAATCCTCCGTATGGAAGGGAGATCATCAAGTGGATCCGGAAGGCTTACGAGTCCAGCTTGAAGGAAGCTGAGATCGTTGTCTGCCTTCTACCGGCCAGAGTGGATACCGAGTGGTTCCATGAATGGGTATGGGGGAAGGCTGAAGTTCGGTTCTTGAGGGGGAGGGTTCGCTTCATCGATGAGAGCGGAAGGCAAGCTGACCCAGCGTTGTTCCCGTCGATGGTGGCCATCTACCGGAGGCGATGCTGATGGACGAATCCATTGAGGCCCCCGTTACTTTTCCCTCGCTCAACAAGAACCCCCTAAAGGACCCCTGTTACTCGGACGCCATCCAGATAATGAACGGTCTGAAAAAGGAAGGCATGGACGCCCTGGAGATCGGGAAGGTGGTAAACTTCCTGGTGATGCTTTCAAGGAAGAACATCGAGACGGAGGCGTTACTGGAATGCAAGCCAGCGGTCCAGAAGCCAGCCATGCTTGAGGGCCTGGACCTGAAGCAACGGCTCATGCTGGACTCTTGCATCAAGCTCAGCAAGTTCACCGCCATTGAAGCTATTCACGACGTCAGGGAAGAACACGGCAGGCACTTCGGGAGCCGGGAATCGATACACATGGTTCGATACCTGCCGTTCGTCCGTCGCGTCGGAACGTTGAACGGGCAAGCGGCCTTCGTCCTCAGTCCGGAGACAATCAAGAGCGTGATCGCGGGGGCGAGGCTTTGAGGTGCCCCTTGAAGCCCGGCCTAGCTTGCTCGGCTTCCTCCGGAATAAGGGCGTCGACGCCCTGTCCCGCATGTTCGGAGTTAGGTAATTCCTATGTTCGGAGTTCGGGTACAAATCTGTCCATTCCGAACATAGCTCCGAACATGTCCGAACATATGCTGGCTAAGCGCTATGTTCGGAGTTTTCCAAATCTTTCCGCAAATTCCGAACATAGCTCCGAACATCACCATGTAGGAGGGGGGAGATGAGCACCCCCGTAAAACCCCTCTCCACCCGCGAGACCCGCCTAAAGATATACGCTCACTTAGCGGAAGGGAAGTGTCAGGCCAGCGTGGCTAAGCTCCTTGACCTCAAGCGATCGACTGTGAGCGAACATGCGAAGGCTTTGGAGGAAGGGAACTTCATCAAGCGGATTCCGGGCAAGGAGAAGCCGGTACTCTATGAGAAGGGGCCTCGCGGTCCTGAGCTGGATATCCTCTATGTTCGGAGTTCGGAGCAAATTAACGCCAGGGGTGTAACGCAATGTTCGGAGAATCTCGCCAAGGTTCCGACCGCTAACGTTCACCATTTGAAGTTCAGATTGAACGTCGTCAAGGAAGGCGACACTCAGTTCATCTACAAGCGAGGAAGACGGTACCGCAACATCGAACGGTCCTGGGGCCAGGTACCATATCAGAACAAGTTCGTTACGGTGGAGCTAGAACAATCCTTCGCTCCTGGAGGTCTGACCACGCTATACATCTACCCTCCGGAGATGGACCTGACCGCCGACGAGCTTCCTCGCTATGAGGAGATAGCCGCCCTCGCATGCATGGAGATATCTGGCTTCATGCAAAAGAACATGGGCTGGAAGTTGGGGATTCCTGAACTCACTGACTGGCAACGGCACATCGGTATCGATAATCCGGCATTAATGAAGGGCGTTGCCGAGAAGTATTTCATGAAGTCCAAGGACGGCAAGGTCTGGACCTCCAACAGCGGCGGGCGAAGCGAAGAGGAAACGGACTCCATCGAACACGCTCAAATCCTTCTCGACCTGCCTGGGGAAGTCCTCACCATCAAGACAACGATGGTCGACCTCGTTGAAGACTTGAAGCTCATCGTCGAAGCGCTGTCGCTCTCCAAGGATGGGATGGAGCGGGTAGCGGTCATCAACGGTATCGAGCTGAAGGCCAAGGCCAAGGAAGCCCTTGATAAGTTACAGGGTAGCGTGGAGGGCTCCAAGGCGGCCGCTCCAGACAGGAATATCAACGACCCGGGGGTGATGTTCGGATGATCTGGCCGAGGCCGAGAAGACGGGATTACCGACAAAGAGGGATTGATGGAACCTCTCAACGTGGTCCTGATAATGTGCGAGGTTTGTGGAACGCCGAACGAAGTCAATGTGGAGAAGCTGAAGGGGCGCAGGAGCCCGCGTTGCTGTCATTGCGGGTGCCCGTTGAAGGGTCTGCTCTAAGGGTTCTCTCGGTCCTCCTGGTCCTGGTTGCCTCTCCTCTGTTCCTAGCGTTAGCCATCCGGCAGAGGATGAAGGAACCTGCACCTCTTCCGACCGCGCTAGTCCTCCTGCCTCCACTCTCCAGGAGGGATGAACGATGAAGGCCGCTCTCTACGCCAGGGTCTCCACTCCCAAGTCAGATAAGAAGGCTACGAACGAAGGAGACCGCGAACGGCAGGACCCGGAGACTCAGCTCATAAAGCTCCGGGCCTTCGCCCAGGCGAGGGGATACGAGATCGCCGGTGAGTTCGTGGACCGGCTGAGCGGCAAGGATGCGAACAGGCCAGCGCTCGAAGCGATGATGAAAGCGGCCTTCCGTCACGAGTTCGACGCAATATTGATTGTTAGGCTAGATCGGATCATGCGTTCGATTGCTAACTTCGTCGTCCTCAATGACGAGCTGAACGCCGCCAGGGTCGGCTTGGTCTGTACGGATCAGCTCATCGATACCACCACGCCGAGCGGACGGCTACAGCAGAACATACTCCTCGCCTTCGCGGAGTACGAACGGGAGATCATCCGCGAGAGAGTGAAGGACGGTATCGCCCGGGCGAAGTCGGAGGGCAAGAAGCTAGGTCGGCCTCCGGTCTCGAACGATAAGGCTTCCGAGCGGACCTTACGTCGACGGAAGGCGGCGGCCAATAAAGGGGGGTCTCCCTCTTTATATACTGAGGGGGCGAAAACCTGATGCGGCAGAAAGAACTCTTTTTGGCCGCCTCTTTTCCTTACTTCGGGGGTTCGGTATGAACACTTGGGAGCACGTGTGGTTCTCCTTGGTGTTCACCGTCCTGGTGATGCTCTCCCTCTCGCTCGTGGTCATCGTTGCCGAACGGATCAGGAGAAGGGGGCGGTCGACGTGATGGCCGAGAGCAGGGGAGAGAGGGTCGTCAAGGTCCGATTGCCTGTGGCTCAGGAGATCGCCTTGACCAAGCTGGACCGTATCAAGGGTTGTCATAAGTCTGAGGTCGTGGCCCTCGCCTTTGATCTCTTCCTTTCGAGACCGTCGGAAGAAATCGTTACGATGGTCCGTCAACGGAGGGAGGCGCGATGATCTCCGAGGCGAAAAACAAAGTCGTCGTCCTGCAAGTCCGAATCACTTCACGTCAGGCCGAACGGCTGGAGAAGTTCTATCGCATCCTTGGCATCAATAAGTCGGAGATAACCGACATCGCCCTGGATAATTTCTTTAGTGTCGGCCAGGAGGAGGTGATGCGGAAGGTTGAGGAGCGCCGGAGGACTGGATGACAAGTAACCTCTGGCCCCCTTTTTAAATTTACAGAACTTGAGATGTATCCTCCTCTGACGAATGATTATCGGGGTTGGAGGCATCTTCAGGTTCGTAATTTCTATCGACCCTTTTATCAATCTCTTCATCGCTCTCTTGAGGGAACAGAGCTGCCTTGAATAGCCAGATAAATGACTGCCTTCTTTTTATCTTATCCCGATTGAATTCTTCTATCGGAATTGATGATGCAATCTTCGTGAAATGATCTACAATGTCCTCCGGTCTTTCCTCAGAAATAAGTTCGAGCTTGATGATTTTTTGACCGGCCTTTAGCTTCATCAGGGCATCTGGGACATAGATAAACCCATAGAACGTTTTTGAAACTACATTTTCACCACTAACGCTTACCCTAATAACGAACCTCTCTTGGGTCGTAAATGGATACGCATTAAACAAATCCATAGTGCTGGATGAGTAGATGGCAACCTCAGAAGACATAAACTGAACGAACGGCCTATTTGATGAGTAATCAGAATTGAAAAATTTTTCATGTGTCCTTAGTTCGATGCCCACATCATCAATCGGGCAACCAAAAAACTCAACCTTCATAAAGGGCCATTTAGCAAGCGCCCTGCCATCATTCCTTATTCTGAAAGCTAGCTTGAAAGTACGAGGTCCAATGCAATCTTCAATGGAAACTTGGGGAATAAGGTCCGGCCTCAAACGGCGTCCAAAGTGATAATCGACCTGGTAGTGCTCCATGGGAACGGACCTCGCTCCGATCCTCTCGTAATATTGATGATCGTCACAACATGACATGTGAGGACTATATGCACTGGCCGGGACATCTACAATGAATATGTTTCCCGCCCCATTGTCCGATTGCATGGAAATAAAATCTAAATCATTGATATGCGGCTGAATACCAGCGATTATTTTTTGGGAAAACCATTCTTTGGTGTATGCTTTCTTTGGATTCCAATCGATTCGAGCAGCAATCCTACTCTTGCCACCATTTTCTTCCCTTTCAGAAAGCCCCACAATCAATAGTCCACCAGAGGAGTTGGAAAAGGCCGATATCTCTTTTCCAAGTTCTGCGGGGTGCTCAAGTGATGCAATCGCTTTGAATTCCAAAGTCAAACTTTCTTCATATTTTTGGTCAATGATTACCTGAATATCTGACTCTCGGACGTCTCTAAGAGATTTTCCAAAGTATTCCTGAGCATAACCTTGCTGTCGAAAAGTCCCACCATTCATGGCTAAAGTAACGAGATCATTGTTCAAATAATATGTTCCCTTCGAGCTTTCTTCCCTACCCTGAATAATCCCTTGAATAATGTAGCTCTATAGTACCTATAGCGAGACCGAATTATTCAACGGTCGTCCATCTGGCTCGATATCACTTTTCGAGTAAGGTTCGACATAGACGTACATGAAAATTATTCAAATTAGATTTTCTCCGGTTAGCGAGAACAGAAACAGAGAAAACATCTGGATGAGTTTTCTAAAAACAGAGATGAATACGATTTGAATACTGTCTTTGAAGCTCTTATGCCGTAAAAGATGTGAGGATCGTTCTGTGTTTATGCCGTCCCCCTTCTATATCACCTTTCTGCATTTTTACTCCATGCCATCGCAGATATTTTTGGAGTTATTAGGGAAAAGCCGATTCCTAGTACTATATAAAATCCAGCTAGCCATACTTGCCATTCCTTCGAGTAGCTAGTTACCAATAGTGTAGCACCAAACGAGATTATTGCAAAGGACAGTGAATAGAGAAAATACTGGGTGCCCAACTTATTGGATTTTGTATTTCCATTTATTGACTCCCTAATGATGCCGATCTGCTTCTCGGAAGCATCATCCATCTTTTGATTTACCGCAGATTGATTTTTAGCTATGGAACACTCGATACGTTCCAAGCGAGCTTCAAGACCATCGAGACGTTCGAGAACGCTCAGCATCGGATCGGCAACAATCGGAGGGGCTGTTGTGTCGGGGGTGGTCTCGGACGGCATCATAGAATTGTACCCTACATCCGTTTGTTGTTTCTTTATCTTGACTACTTGATTTAGGGGCTAGAATGTTCTCCTCGCACTCTGTTCCCTCCGTTGCATAAATCGTTGCATACCTCGGCTCTATAGTACCATAGTATGCATCGAATTATGTAAAGTTCGACAGTCTGGCTATTTTCAAGGATTATGATATTTAGTTACGATGATGGCCATGAAAAAGTATGCAAATCGGAAAATCGAGGAAATGAGAAAGCTCAAGGTGAGAAAAACTACTGGCCATCTCTTGTTTACATATAGCTTTGCATAATTGTTGCATAATCGCTTACATAGTCTGTCTGGCTAGGTAATCTTTTGTTAGCGATGATCTATACTAGCAAAATTACTCATGCGACGAATTTGGTTGTTTGAGATCGATCAAGTTACTCTTCACTCAAAACATGGGTTTTTAAGAAATCTAATCCTCACTTGCCCAGAGTTGAGGGAATTCGAATGTGGGCGATTGCCGTAAAAATATGAAATTTAACAAAATTTTAATATAATAATAGTTAGCGGGAAGGTACATTGGTGAACTCCTATTTATATCATTTGGGAAACCTCCATATAGTGTATATGAACTTATCGAGGTTGAGGGCTAGAATGGAAGAGGACGGGAAGAGGGAAAAGGATCGAGAAACTCTTTCTCACAGAATTGCACGAATTTCGTGTGATGAAGAAAGTCGGGATAAATGTTATCGAGAACTAGATGAAACTATCTATAAGATAACTCCAGAAGACTTAAACAAGCGTTTTACAATCTGAACAACATACTCCTATGGCCTGTTGGCCATAGTAGTTTTATTAATGTATAGCTAGATTTGTGTTCATGGGCGGGGGATTAGTGATTGAGCCAATTTCCCATGTGCTCGATCATATAGGGGATTCTCAACAGGCTGAGTATATTCAGCATTATCTGATGAATCGCAATATGGACGTAAAAACCATCCTCGTTGAAGATAATTACATCGATAAAGACTACCTTATCGATTTTCAACGCTATTATTCCAGAGGCTTTGAACCACCGAAATTAACAACCAAGAGGGTGCATTTCTTTGGAAAAGAACTGACGTGTGAAAAGTTGAAAGAGCTTATCTTTAATCCATCCGCAACAGAAGAAATTAATCGTAACTATCTGGGGTTTGTCGTTGTAAAACCGATATTGAAGCCAAGCGCAAACAAGTATGATGAAGCAAGGAAGAATAATGCTTTACTTGGGCGAACAGTTTTAAGAATGTACCCAAGAGATGGCGGGGATCATAGCCGAGAGTATATTGCATGCCCACAAAAGGTGAATTTATATGGACATGAGTTGGCTATTAACGCTTTGCCTTTACAAAGCCAAGATATTGCTGTAGGAGCTTGTGCCTCTGCAGCTTTATGGTGTGCGCTCCAAAAATTATTTCATTTATTTGAGATTCAAAAAGGATCACTATATGAGATTACACAAGGCTCAGAGGATGGAGCATTATTAAGCACTAGAGTATTCCCATCGCAAGGGATGACAAAAGATCAGATTTGTAGATTTTTTAGAAAAAATGGATTGGAGGTAGAACAATACAACGTGGGCAATTATTTTGGGAAGCCCGACTATGCAATGATGATTGTCACCATTTTAAAATTTTTCATTCCCGCAGGAATACCGATAATTGCTTCTTTGAGACTAAAAAAGGATGGCGACCCAGAGGCACAATATCATGCAGTCGTCATATCTGGAATATCAGATAACTCGGATGGGACGTTTAAAGAAATATATGTGCACGATGACCAGGTTGGTCCTTACGCTTCAGTTCTCTCTGTAGATGGATTCAATACTTGGAAATACAAAGAAGATGAATGGTCAAAGAAAGAAGGAATGAAAAAATTCAATTCAATAACTCTCGATGCATTAATTGTCCCACTATATCACAAAATTAGGTTACCTTTCAAGGCGATATGGAATCACTACAAAAAGATAAGAGACGAGTTGCCCTATGCAAAGGTGCATCTATCTTTTTATGAAGTAGGCAAGTTTAGGAAGAAATTACTAGACATCACAATAAGCAACAAAGAAGAAATTATTACAATGCCGATGCCCAGGTTCGTGTGGGTAATCGACATCACATACATGGATGAAACAAAGGAAACATCAGTTCTCGATGCAACTGCCCCATATGTAAGAGAAATAGTTTCTTACACACCCAATTGAGAAACTTTGGTTTTACTTTGTGCGGCCACAATTTCACCCGAAGCCTTTTTTACAAATAGTGGGAACGATTCTTTATTAGAGATTAAAGTATGCAATCATCGAAAAATCGATTGCACTTTCGGACCTGCCACATTAGTATTATCAAAAAAGACACATTGGTAAAAACACTACGACCAGTTCCTTTTTCTACTCTCCTAGATTCTAACATTAGATACGCTTGTCTTTCGGGTACCCCCCACCGATATCAATCTAAACCAAACGATTTAATTAGGCACATCCACAGGAGAAAGACACATGGATCAATACAAGCTGGAGAAGTATACCGAATGGATCTATTCGAGACTTGAAAGAAGAGTCAAGCCTAATAAGCGTTCAAAGTGTGGGGCGTTGGACGAAATGAGACAGATCACCATTATGATTAAGGACAAGAACTTGGACGCAATGGACGTTGAGTTCGGGATGCCAAGCATGGACTCCTGCGATCAGTGCGATGGTGAATGTTTCAAGGAAGATTAAGCTCATCCAGTCCAGATAATATCGCCAAAACCTCTTCCCTTTTCTTCTAGCTGACAATATATTACTTGATTAAAAACGACTACTTTCACTCACTCGCTAAGATTTCCTCTATCTCGTGTAGTTTCTTTGCTACCTTTTTTCCCTTGCTAGTTAGCTCATAAACGTATGTTAAACGAGGTTTTTCTTCAATCTGAATGGTTACTATTCCGATAGTTTCCATTCTTTTCAAGAGGTTTTTCATCCGGTCATAGCCACCGGCAATATAGCGGAGGTCGGAAGCGCTGGCTGTTTGTAAATCAAATATTTTTAGAATTATACTTACCGCAGTCGGTTCATCCAGCACTTTGATATTTAGGTTTGTACCGTGTTCCATATCAAACAGAGAACGTGGCTTAACGAGTTATATCTGATTATCTCGAATTCAATATTGAATACGGAACTAATAAATATTAACCCTCGACAATTCACATTCGGAGTTCTACATTGAATTCCGAATGTGGTGGACTCGGTAGCGTCGTGGTGGACCAGCTACCCTTTGAACCGAGGAAGAAAGAAGCAAGAACGAACAACATCACACTGACCCTGGCCGGGACTTAGCGCTTCTTTTCCTCGATAATCCCCCGGAGTTCCACCAACTCCCCCGGCCAGGCTAACTTTCAACTCAGAGGAGTATCGAGAATATGAGAGACACGAACCACATCATTGGCATGGAGCTAGGGCTTAGGACCGCGATACGAGATCGTAGATTCAAGAGAGACGCCGGAGACGTGAATACCTGGCTTGATTCGATAACTCGATTGAACCGCTCAGAAAGCAACGAGTCAAAGCAAGTGGAGGACGGGGTCATTCTGGGCTACCTCATCGGCTACCGTCTCGGCCTCTCTGCTTGGGACGGCGAGGAATCGCCGCTAGATCGTCTGAAGGAATACCTGACCGCTCAGGGCATCAAGATCATGCCCAGGCACCTGGGGGCGGCTTAGATGGCCGTCCGGACATTCATCTTCAACGACTTCTCCAAGGCTTTCGAAGAGGCTTGCCATCAGAAGGATCAGGGATGCAAGGTAAGCCTCGGAAGGGAAGTGGGAACCGCTAACAAGTGGCATGTTCGAGCTGAGGACAAGTCGTTGAAGACTAGCCAGGGGGCTTGAGACATGCCTCTAACTGATTTCGGGAGAGCCATTCAGAAAGAGGCTAGGAGTGTCACAGGAAACCGCAAGCTCCGTTACGCTGACATCCTGGAGTGGTCGTCCGGAGCTGTCAAGGTTAGAGAGGGCGAGGTGAAGTATCACCTTCCTGGGCTGGACATCAACATCGTTGTCAAGGGGGCCTGACCGTGAATGCCGTACAAATATCGGGACCCCTGGCACAACGAAATGAGAAGGTTCATGGCGTCGGCCTCTATCAGCCCGACTACCCATTATCAATACACCTTCTGGCTAGACCGGGTTGGAAAGCTTCTGAACTACCCAACGCCCAAAGTCGTCACTCTTGCCCAGCTTCGACAGCTAGAAAGGTCATACCCAGGTGCAGAATCGACCAAGGCTGTCCCCTTCACTGTGACTCGGGCAATGCTGATCTACGCCGGATGTTCGGCGGCGAGAGAGTGGAAATTCCATCATCGGGTACGCCCGAAGGTGGATGGCGTATTCCTGTCCGATGTGGACGTGGCCACCATTCGCCAATATGCCAGGGCCAGCGGCACAATAACCGAGCTGTTGTTCTCCCTCGGAGCGGACAACGGTCTGAGAATGATCGATATGAGAAGGCTCACAATGGACAACGCCAGGGAGCTATCGGTCTACAAAAAATCAACCATTGTCGGCAAGGGGCGAGGAGGCGGGAAACCAGGCCATCTGGAGCTATCCCGCATGACCGAAAAACCACTGGCCGAGTATCTGAAGCTGAGAGAGGAATGGGGCTCCAGGTATCGAGACTCCGACCGATTGATAGTCGTCCCTTCGCCGTCCGGACTCCATCCGGCAAGCAAGCAGTATATCGCCGCTCGGATAACCGCGCTCTCGGCCGCATCAGGAATTCACTTCAGGACGCACGACTTGCGGAGGACCTATGGTCATCGGTTGCACATGGCCGGGGTTCCGATAGAGACGATAGCTCGGTTGATGCGCCACGATACGATCAATCAGTCGTTCCGGTCCTACATCGGCATAGATGCCGACGAGCTAAGAAAAGCTCAAGATTTACTGGGGTGAGCGCGGCCGTGCCCCTGCACGCCAATCCAGCGAGCCGCACGAATGCAATGGTTATTTAGGCCTCAGGCCATTCCTAAAGGTGGTCAGAGCATGCAGATCGGTATCGTCGGTAAGCCTAATGTCGGCAAGTCCACCTTCTTCTGCGCGGCCACCTTGGCCAACGTGGAGATCGCTAACTACCCGTTCACCACCATCAAGGCCAATCGTGGAGTCGCCTTCGTACGCGGGCGGTGCCCGCACCTCGATTTCAACACTCAATGCGTTCCGCGCAACGCCGGGTGCGACAACGGGACGAGGATGATCCCGGTCGAACTCCTGGACGTGGCCGGGCTGGTCCCCGACGCCTGGCAGGGTCGAGGGCTCGGGAACCAATTTCTCGATGACCTCAGGCAGGCCAACGCCCTAGTCCACGTCGTCGACGCCTCGGGCTCGACCGACATCGAGGGAGCGACTGTCCCCCAGGGATCGCACGATCCTATGGAGGACATCGCTTTCCTGAAGCGGGAGATATCGATGTGGATCCGGGGAATCCTGGAGAAGGGCTGGGAGAAGGCGGCCCGGCAGGCCCACATGACTGGCCAGTCCGTAGTGCCCATCATCCACGACCGCCTCACTGGACTGGGAGTGAGCGAGGCCCAGGTGGTGGCAGCGATGCGGGACGCCGCGCTGGCGGAGAATGCCATGAACTGGGGACCAGAGGACATGCTGCGCTTGTCCGAAGCGGTCCGGAAGTACTCTAAACCTATGATCATCGCCCTCAATAAGGCCGACCTGGCCGATGATGCGGCCCTCCAGCGCCTCACCGCGTCGGCTGGGGACCTGTGCGTGCCCACTATGGCCGAGGCCGAACTCGCGCTCAAAAGAGCGGCCAAGGCTAAGCTGGTCAACTACCTTCCCGGCGATGATAAGTTCTCCGTCGCCGAGCCGTCCAAGCTGAACGCCAACCAGGTCAAGGCACTGGACAAGATCGGAGAGGCGGTCGACCGCCTGCACGGCACCGGCGTCCAGAAGTGCCTGGAGAAGGCGGCGTATGAGCTGCTCGACCTCATTATCGTGTACCCAGTGGAGGATGAGACCCGCCTCACCGACCACGACGGCCGTGTCCTCCCAGACGCATTCCTGGTGCCCAAGGGAACAACGGCCAGGGGGCTGGCGTACAAGGTCCACACCGACCTGGGAGAAACCTTTATCCGGGCGATCAACGTCAGAACACATCGTACGGTCGGCAGTGATTATCTGCTGCAGAACAACGACGTGCTGACGATCGTGTCCAGGAAGTGATATCGTTGGGTCAATGGGATGTCCGCCTTCTTGCCGCCACCTACCGCCGGGTGGAGAACGACCAGCTCGCCATGGAGTTATATGGCAAGCTGGACGACGGGCGTTCCATCACCGTACGGTACATCGGCTTCGAGCCGTACTTCGACGTCGTCGAGCCTACCCCGGCGGTGATCGAGCAGCTGCGCAAGGACTCCGACGTCCGGCGGGTGGAGGATATCTCCCTGTTCTACAAGGGAAAGCTCCGGCCATCGACCAAAGTGTTCGTGAGGTTTCCCTGGCTGGTCCCTGACTTCCGCTCCCGCCTTAGGCGAGACTTCGACGTACTGGCCGCCGACATACCGTTCCACCACCGGTTCTTCTACGACTACGACATCGGCTCGTGCATCCGCGTGCATGGCCGCGAGGGAGTGGGGGAGTACCGGACCGACCTTGTAGTGGACATGGACCGGGCGGATGGTAAAGGGCCGAGCTTCGAGAACCTCCCTCCGTTCAACCCCGACCTCAAGGTACTATCGTTCGACATCGAGAACGCCATCAAGGACGGGACGATCCTCACCATATGCTACGTCATCCGCGAGGGCGGTAAGCTACGCGGAGGACCGCCCATCAGCGGGGACGAGAGGGAGATCATCGATGCCTTCACCCAGGTCATCCAGGAGGAGGACCCAGACGTCATCACCGGCTACAACATCGATAATTACGACATCCCTACCGTCATGGAACGGGCCAAGCTGGTCAAGGCCGGGAAGCTGGCCTGGGGGCGCGATCTCTCCGAGCCCCGCAAGGTCGGCCTTCGCGGCTGGAGGATCACGGGCCGCCTGGTAGTGGACGCGTGGTGGGCGGCGAAAATGCAGCTGCGGCCGAAGCAGGAGACCCTGAATCACGTGGCCAAGCTGTGCCTGGGAGAGGAGAAACTGGACGTCGAACCGTCCAAGATGGACGAGGAGTGGGAAAAGGATCGCGACAAGGTCATGCGCTACTGCCTGAAGGACGCCGAGCTTGCCCTTCGCATCCTCGAGTATGTCGGGTCGGTCCGCCGGACCATGGACCTGGCGGCGGTATCCAAGCTGCCGATGGAGGATGTGCAGACCTCCGGCAACTCGACGCTCATCGACTCCATCCTCATTAGGGAGGCAGACCGCGTGCCCGCGCCGTTCGGGCCGGTGGGGGTACCGCTGACCGGCAACTTTGACGATGACGAGGAGGCCATCGAGGGAGGGTATGTCCATACCATCGAGCCTGGCCTCTATCACTGGGTCATCGTGCTGGACTTCAAGTCCATGTATCCTTCGCTCATCATTAACAAGAACATCTGCTTCACCACCCTCAGCGATAACGGTACGATCGTCTCACCCAGCGGGGCCAGGTTCCTATCGAAGGACCAGCGGGAGGGTTTGCTGCCCAAGATCCTCAAGGACCTCATGGCCCAGCGGGATGATATCAAGCGGAAGATGAAGACGACCGAGGACCCTGACGAGTTCCGCTACTATGACGGGCTGCAGAATGCGGTCAAGATCCTCATGAACGCTGTGTACGGGGTGTTCGCCTCATCCTTTTACCGCTTCACCGACCGCAACATCGGGAGCGCCATCACCTCGTTCGCTCGGGAGACCGTCAAGATGCTCATCCAGCGTCTCGAGGGGGAGGGACGCAAGGTCGTCTACGGGGACACCGACAGCCTATTCGTCCAATCGCCGTACCACGACCTCGATGGGACGGTAAGGTTCGGAAAGGATATATCTGAGAGGTTCTCCCGGGAAATATCCCAGATGGAGTTCCAGAAGGTTCTGGAGCCGCTGTTCTCCCATGGCAAGAAAAAGAGATACGTCGGCCGCTCGGTATGGCCGGACCAGGAACTCCTTGTCCGCGGCTACGAGACCCGGAGGACCGACGCCTTCGACCTGCAGAGCGAGGTGCTCATGGCAGTATTTGAGAGGATCCTTGATGAGAAGACGGAGGAAGCGGTTAAGATCGCCCGGGAGAACGTTCAGCAGGCCATGGAGTGCAAGGTCCCCATCGAATCGCTGGTCATCTCCCGTACCTGTAAGTCATTCAACTCTTACAAAGATCCCGACTCCCAAGCGAATGTTCAAGCAGCCCGCAAGCTTATGGCCATGGGCTACGAGTTCGTCCCCGGCATGAAGGTCTCCTGGATTGTGACCGATTCCCGGAAGACGCCCCAGGAGGTCGAGCCGTACGTCAGCGGCCGCAAGTTCGAGCACCGCCCAGATTGCCGCTACTACGCCGAGAGGATCGCGCAGACCGCTGCGCGAGCGACCGAGGTCTTCGGTTGGGGGGAGAGGGATCTCCTCACCGGCTCGCAGCAGGTCACCCTCTTCGACACATCCTTCGCCGGGGGTTCCGATACCGGAAGTAAAAAGAAGGAGCCAGCGAGCAAGAAGATGGCGAGGAAGCCAGACCTCCGGGACTTCATGTGATCGGAGCAAAATAATGATGCTGGCTACGACCTCAGTATTGAACTTGAATATCCACGCAGATACGTTTAACTTCCCCACAGGATTTTTTCACTTGGGTATCGGATTTGATAGGCAAAATGGAGATCATCGGAGAATGGGCTGCTGACGGATCACTGGAAGAGAACGAGGAACACCGCATTATCAATATGAAGGAGCTCAACAAGGCGATCAAGCAGAAGGTATATGAGGTCGATCTTCAGCTCCTCATCGCAGGCCTTATCACCATCCTTGGCATTCATCAGGACGGAAAGGAGAAGCGCTACACGTTGGAGGTCCACATCCCCCTATTCCTGGAGGAGGATGAGGAGTACGACGTTTCTATGCTGGAACGCAGGGCCGAATCCCTAAAGACGCTCAAGGAGCGCGGTTACTACCTGGAGGGGCACCGCGGCGGGTTCGTCAAATGCTTCAGGGAAGGCTCCCTGAAGGAGCTAGAGGGCGAGCTTGACTTTATCGAGGGCGCCCTGGCCATCGCCGGTTAAGGCGCGGTCAGCCCATCCTTCGGGTCCCCTGCGGCCCCGATAGGATTATATAACCTGGCATACTGTCGGCCCATAGTCACGAGAGAAATCTCGTCGGAGATGTGCCTCTGGCGACAGGGGTGAATCCATAAACGCCGCCTATGCGGCATGGTGATGCACATGACAGCGAATCAAGAGAAAGCGCCCGCGGTCGAGTCTGAAGAGGAGAAGAAGACCGTAGTGGGCAAGAACATGTACAGTTTTATCGCCGAGGCCTGGAACAGGCCGTCCGACAGCTATGTGAAGGATCTGCAGTGGGCCCGTCTGATCGACTGGCGCCGCGAGGAGAATTTCATCAAGATCGACCACCCCACCAGGCTGGACCGCGCCCGCAAGCTGGGCTTCAAGGCCAAGCAGGGGTTCATTGTGGTCAGGGGCCGCGTCCGCAAGGGGTCCCTGAGGCGCCGCCAGATACGCAAGGGCCGCCGTGCCAAGCGCCGCGGTATCAACAAGATTACCATGGGCAAGAGCCTGCAGCGCATCGCTGAGGAGCGCGCTTGTAAGAAGTACCCCAACCTCGAGGTCCTGAACTCCTACTGGGTAGGCATGGACGGACTGCACGAGTGGTTCGAGATTATCATGGTGGACCCGCATCACCCGGTCATCAAGGCGGATAAGACCATCAACTGGATCTGCTCCTCCAAGCAGAAGGGGAGGGCGTTCCGTGGCCTGACCGCCGCCGGCAAGGCGGGGCGCGGACTGAAGTGGAAGGGCAAGGGTGCCGAGAAGGTCCGCCCGTCCATCAACGCTCACAAGCACCAGGGCAAGTGAGCATCAAACCCTTACCCAATCCCTTTCCTTCTTCCTTTTTTATCTGCACCGCTGCGGCAATAGGCCTCAGAATCGGATGTGTTTTAAAGGCACGGGCCGCAGTTACGCCGAGCGGATGGCGGCCAGACGTTCTTCGACCTCAGCATCGGTCATGCCGATGAGGGGAAAGAAGGCCGGCCATCTCGAGGACAGCTCCCTGATGCGGTCGATGTCCCCGACTCCATAGCCGTGCACGGTCGCCAGCCCCTTGACGTCGTGCAGCACCTTTTGGACGTCCTTTCCGACGAAGACTTTCAGCCGTGGGTCCCAGCTCTTCAGTATGGCCGCTGGGCCGTCTTCCGACGGCGCTGCCACAAACACCCGACATCCGCGCTTCATCAGCATCCAGGCGGCCAGAGCGTCCCGCTCTGTCTCCACCGCCGCGGCCACCTTCCCCTGGCTCCCCATGGGCAGGCCCGCCGGGCCGGAGAGATACTCACTAAATATGTAGGCCCTGCGCTCCCGGACCTCGACGTAAAAGGTGACGTCCGGCCGAGTGAGGTTGACCCGGGCTCCACGATCCTCGTTGGCGAGGAAGATCGCCGATCCGACCTCTCGCCCCACGTCCATGCTCTTGTACGGGTGATTCCCTTCCCTACGGGCCTTGACGGCAAAGGACTGGCCGTCGAGGAGCACTTTTTGAGAGTACTCAGCCGCGGTCCTCTGCATCGCTTCCATAGCGCTATCGGAGATGAGCGCCGGCGATACCGAGGCAATGCCAAACACCCGGCGGAGGATGGGGACAGCTTCATCGATGCGGTCCGTGGTGATGTAGATGCGCCCCTGCTCACAGGTCACTAGCGCTTCCAGGTTGTGGGCGGAGAGGGCGGTGAGCATGTTGTCCATGAGAATGCTCTCGAAGTACCTCCGCACCCCCGAGCTTTTCAGGCCTACCTCCGCATACCGGGCCAGGATGACGTCCACGAGCGTGTGATGAGCACGCCAGTTATTATTGTTTCCCTGCTCCGGCTTTCTGCCCGGACGCTATATCCGGCCATCTCTCGGATCGCGTGCTGGAGCCGTGAAGAAAAATGTCGTATTCAGAGCTATCAGGAAGACCGCACCTATGACTGAATCAACGGCAAGGAATGGGCCGAACAGCGTCGTGCTCGCTATACTGAACAATCCATCTCCTCGCTCGATTCGATGTAAGTGAGTGGAGGTTAGCTCATCCTCGATACGACCCCTTCATAGGTTTGTGCCGATAATTGGCGAGGCAATGACGTTCGATAAATGGGCCTCTCCCGGCCCTTGCCTTCGGCCCTCGTGGGAGCTCTACAAATGCACACATTGTGATCGTTCTAGTGGCCCTCCGTGAGATCTATCATCACGGTCTAGAGCTCACTCATGCAGGCGATGGGGGAGCGGGAGAGAATGACGGGCGCTCCCGGCCCCTGCATAGGGCAGACCTTATCTACGGCGCTCTCCATCGACCACCCGATGGACCTGGTCATGGCCTTGGCGGTCATCCTTATCGCGGCCCTGGCAGGGATCGTGGGCTCGATGTTCGGCATCGGAGGTGGGGTGATCATAATACCTGCCCTGACCATAGCGCTGGGCCTTCCGATCAAGGACGCCATCGGTGCCAGCCTCATCGGAGTGATAGCGTCTTCCACCGGGGCGGCGTCCCGGTATGTGGGGCAGGGGATCGTAAACATCCGCCTGGGAATGATGCTTGAGCCCGCCACTACCATCGGCTCCATGGTGGGGGCGGCGCTGGCGGTTTATTTGAACCAGTATGTTCTGTCAGCCATCTTCGCAGCGGTGATGTTCTATTCCGCATACTACATGCTGCGCCGACCCGAGGTCACCATCCACGGCAGCGAGAAGTGCTACGACTACCTGGGATGCTGTTACGATGACCCCCTGACCGGCGAGAAGATCGCCTACACGGTCCGAGGCCTGCCCAAAGGGCTGTTGGCCTCCTTTTTCGCCGGCAACATGTCTGGCATGCTTGGAGTGGGCGGCGGCATCGTCAAGGTCCCGGTGATGAACATGTGGATGGGGGTACCGATCAGGGCCGCCACGGCCACCAGCAACTTCATGATCGGAGTGACGGCGTTGGCCGGAGCGGTGGTGTTGTACGCTCACGGCCTCATCTCCCCGGTGCTCGCGGCGTTGGTAGCAGTGGGGGTTTTCGCCGGGGCTTCGGTCGGTCCCCGCATCTCCCGGCGGGCGGCAGGGCCGATGCTACGGCGGTACTTCGCCGTCATCCTGATCGCCGTGGCCGTGCTCATGCTGCTCAAGGCCACCGGTCTCGAGGTGGGGCTATGAGGTTCGACGAGCACGAACACTCCAGGACGGAGAAGTGGGTGCAGCTTGTACTCCGCTGGGGGATGGTCCTCAGCTTGAGCGTGCTGCTTCTCGGCTTGGCGCTTTTCGTACTGTCACCGCCCGGTCAATCGGAGGTCGATCTGAGCCCAGGCGAAATCGTTGCGGGGATAGTTGACGGGAACGCCGTCGCCGTCATCGACCTGGGGATCGTGCTGCTCATCGCCACCCCCTTGACCAGGGTGCTGACCACTCTCGTCATCTTCATCGTCGACCGGGAGTACCGCTTCGTCTTCGCCTCCCTGCTCGTCCTCGGGGTCATCTCCGCAGCCATCCTCCTCGGCTAGGGATTCCTTACCTCTGGCATGGAGAAGGAAACCTTCATGAGGCGGCGGCCATTCTATGCCCGGGATGCGTCGGGATGGGAAAGGGCAGATCAAAGGACGATAAGTGGTACTTTTCGTTCCTTCCAAACAACATGGCCGGCGGGAGCACCTCTCCGCTGATACCGCTATTCGTCACCGAAGGTCTCAAGGGCACCGTCGCCCAGGTGAGCTTCATCAGCGCGATATCATCCATGGCGGCGGTACCCTCCAACATACTCTGGGGCAATCTATCCGATGCGGCCAAGAAGCGGCGGCTGTTCGTTTTAATCGGCTTCGCCGGCCTGGCACTGGCCAACCTTATGATGGCGTTCTCCCTCAACTTCACCCAATACCTCATCGCCAACGCCATCCTGGGGCTACTATCCACAGCGGCCGCCCCGGTTGGCACCGTCCTCATCCTGGAATCCTTCAAACAGGAGGAATGGGCCAAACGGCTGGGGGATTTCTCGAAGATCGGAGGCATCGGATGGGTCGTCGGCCTGCTGGTGGGTACTATCTGGATCGCCGTTTTCTCAGGGGGATCGGACTCCGCCCTGGCCATGCGCGCCCTATTCATCCTGGCTGCCGGCCTATCGTTGGTATCCATGTTGCTGGCATACCGCTGGGTGCCTGAGCCGGAGGAGGTCCTGGATCGCTCCCAGATCAACGGTTCCATTCTCCACATCCCGCTGTACGTATTCGAACGGGCGCGGTACATGCCGCACCGAGTGATCCATATTCTGAAGGTCAGCTCCGACAACATGCGCCTGCGGTACCTGCCTGCCAACCTCCGGCGGTACTATGTGTACACCATGATCGTCTTCACCGGCTTCCTGACCTTCTATGTCGGCCTGCCGACATACCTAAAGCAGTACGTGGGAATGAGCAGCACCGAGGTCTTCATCATCTACCTGGCGTCATCGGCGGCATCGGCCATCACCTATTCTCAAGCCGGGCGATGGGCATCGAGTCTGGGCAGCAAGAGGACACAGAGCTTGGCGGTGACGGGCAGGGTCTTCCTCTTTCCGTCCTTCTTCCTCGTGACCATGCTAGGCCTCTCCCACGGCGTGCTGCTGGTGGTGTTCTGCGTCCTACACGCCGCGCTGGGGTTCTGCTGGGCTAACATCTCGGTGTCCGGCAACCACATCGTGTCCAACGTGTGCCTTAAGGAGCATCGGGCCGAAGCCACCGGACTGTACAGCGCGGTTCAGGGCGCCGCCAACGTGGCCGGGGCGCTGATCGGGGGCCAGATCGCCCAATATATGGGATATAGCGCGGTGTTTGGCGTCTCCTCGATGTTCCTGGTAGTCGGCCTCGCACTGCTAAGTGTGATTAAGACGGACAAGGTCGTAGAAGCAGCCGCAGCCCCAAGTCCGGCCTAGGTCCTCTTCATCGACTCGGCAAGGTTCTTGCCATAGATCATCGCCATGGTCTCCTCCCCGGGTAGGAGTTCCTTGTTCGGGCCGGTGCTGAAGTACGTCCAGGAGGTCACGTTGATGTTGGCGCCCTTCATGATCGCCGCAAGCTTCTCGACCATCCCCGATTGCTCTCCGGCCATCCTGGTGTCGAAGAGCACCCCCTTGGCCTTGCCGTTGGTGCTTACCGACCTCTTCAGCAGCCCGGAGATCTTCCTTCCGGCGAAAAATCCGCTGGAGGGGGCTCCGAGTACCCAGTAGTCCGCGCTCGCCAGGTCTGCCGGCGAAACATTTCCGACCGCTCTGCACGTCACATCGGCCAGCCCACTCTGCTTCATGCCTGAGCATATGGCCTGTCCGACCTTCTCGGTGTTGCCTTCGTATACGATCAGTGCCTTCATCGTCCTACCCCATTATTTTCTTAACAATATTGAACCCGGGATATACTTTCGAGAGCATATTCTTTTCTACCATTTTGTATTGGAATAATTCTATTCGGAGGGGGAGATCGGGACAGAGGGAACGACCGATTGCCTTTCGGCAATGATCAGGCCAGGACGTGGACCGGGTTATCGGACCCGGGCCGATGTAAGTACCTCAGCCTCCCGAGGAAGGGGAGAGCGTTAAGCCGCCGGTCCACCTGCGCCCTGGTCCCGGGAAGCGATCATCCCCTGGGAGTCGACGATTGTACCCAGCACGGGTGCGTCCCCGGACTGTTGCTGTCCACAGGACGGGGGTGCATCGAAGCGATATTGCCCATGGGGCACCGTTATCTCGAATCTGACCCCTTTTCCCGGCTCCCCCGCCTCCTGGATGGTCATTCCAGTGATGGCGAGGACTTCCCGGCAGAGGAAGAGCCCGAACCCGGTCCCCTTGCCATAACCGTTCTGGAAAATCCTCTCTTTTTCCCCCACCGGAATTCCCGGGCCGACGTCCTCGTAGGTGATTAGCAGGTGGTCGTCGCCCTCCTGGCAGTCCATGCTGACGATGGTGTGGTCGCTTGCATACTTTATGCTGTCCTCTACCAGATTGCTGAATACCTTGCCGAGCATGGGGTCGCCGTAGATGACCAAATTACGCAGCCGATCGGATGCTTCCAGCCTCTCGATCCTCTCCCAGTCCGTGGCGATGGAACATATCAGCATGCCGACCTGCTGCCATTGCGGCATCTTTGTTCCCATCTCCTGGTATGTCTTGGTGAACTCTATCTGCCGCCAGATCGATCCGGCGCACCTGTCGATGATATCCAGGCGGGCAAGGTTTTCCGGCTCATGCGATCGACGCCTGATGATGTCCAGGTTCCCGCGGAGGACAAGCAGCTGATTGTTGATGTCGTGCCTGGTGATGTTGTAGAGAAGGTTCAACTTGCGGTTGGCGCCCTGCAATGATTCTTCCAGCATCCTGCGCTCGGTGATGTCATGGAGTACAACGAGGACCCGGTCGATCCTGCCGCCGTCCCACAAGGGAGTCTTGCTAACAAGGATGATCTTCTTCCCACCGTTGAGGTCGATAACCTCCTCGGTGACCACCGGCCTGCCCTCTCTGATCGCTTGGTCGATCTCTTCGTGACTCCTCTCGTCGAGGAAGGGTAGGGCCTGGAAAACGCTGTGGCCCACGATATCGGTGTCTAGACCGAGATCCTGTAGTAGCTCGATGCAGGCGCGGTTGACGAGGACCATGTTATCATCCACGTCCATGACAAAGACCGCGTCGCCGAAGGAGTCGATGATGTTGCAGTACCAGCTTCCGGCGTCGTTCAGGGCTTCGAAGGCCTCCTTGCGCCGCAGGGCGCTGACAAAGAGGTCGGTGGCGATCCGCATCGGATCATGGATCGCCACGCTGTCATCACCCCGCATCAGGACATTTTCGAACGCCAGGAATCCGGGGAAATACCCTTCGATCATCATCGGGAAGATGGCGATGGGGTCCTTGACGTCCGATTCCGGGAACACCATCTCCTCCATTCCAGACGGGTTACCGATGACATATGGCGTGAGCGGACCATCGCATCGTTCGATCTTCTCCAACCACCTCTTGGATTGTTCCCTCGACGCCGCCATGAAGGGCATCGGCCGACAGGTGTGTTCATCGGCACACCAGGAGCTGACGCAATCGAAACCTTGCCTCCCATCTGAGTACATATAGATCGAGGCTCTCGACGCGCCCAGGGCGGTCCCAATGACCCGAAGTCCTTCGCTGAGGACCGCATTCAGGTCCTCGGGACGGGCGCTGGTGAAGCGCGAGGACATGGATGCAATCGCCTTACCTAGGGCGGAGTGATTACTCAAGGGGGCGTCCTCGCCGCTCTCGTCAGAGTCCGATACGAACACCACCGACCCGCCCAGCGTCTCACCCTCAAACTGGACGGAAAAAGCGGATATCCAGGCCGGTACGGGCATACCGTTGCTGCGCAGCAAGCGGACCTCATGCTCCCCGACCCTGTCCTGGGCCCCTTCCGGGCTCCACAGCGCCCTCCTTGTTCTTTCATCCATGAGGTCAATGGGGGATCTTTGGAGCAGTTCCTCACTGGTGTATCCCAAAGTCCTTGCCAGGGCATCGTTCACGTAGGTGGTCCTCCACTCGCTGTCGACCACCCAGATCCCCCCCAGAGCGTTCTTGATGATCTGGAGTAAGTTTGCCTCACTGGCCTTCAGCCGATCCTCCTGCCTCCTCCGTTCGTTGACATCTGTTACAAAATAGGTCGTTCCCGCGTACTCGCCATCTTTGAACAGAGGCCTGGCCGAGACCATGGCCCAGAACTCGGTGCCGTTGCCCCGTATCATCTTGTAGTCCGTTCGATTGGTGAAACCCTGGCTACGCTGCTCCAGGTTGGCAATGGCCTGTTCTTTGGATGCAGCGGCAATATGGGAGAGCACCGGAGTGTTGATTATCTCTCCCATCGGCCTCATGAGAATGTCTTCGATGCGATGGTTGGCATAGATGATGCGGCTCGTGGGATCGATGATCATCACGCCTTCCCCGATCAGCTCGAGCATGTCATCGTTCCCGACCCCGAAGCGGTCGAACAGCCTCTTGGCCCTGTTCATCTCAGTGACGTCCTGGACCATGGTGAACAACAGCTTGCGACCGTTGCTAGCCACCGGGCCGGTGAACACCTCGACGTCCTTAACCTCGTTGCTGGCCATCCGATGCTGGGAGGAGAAGCGGTGAACGCCCTTCTCAGCCAGCCTGCAACGTTCGATGGCGTTCGAGGAAACCACAATCTCCCGGACGATGTTCATCCGCTTGAGTGACTCGTGGTCGTAGCCGTAGAACCGGCACGCCGCTTCGTTGGCATCAACGATGTTGCCGTTCTGCGGGTCGACGAACAGGATGACGGCAAGGTTGTCGTTGTACAGCTCCCAGAACGCCGCCTCGCTATCGACCGTCACGCCCTCTCCCATCTTCTGCGGCGGCACCCTATAGGTCAGCAATCTTCCGACGACGTTGTTGCCGATGATCACCGGTAAGGAGTGCTCCTCTATGACCCGACCGTCCTGGAGCTCAAGGTGGATCCGGCTCTCCGTTTCCGGCCTGCCCTCCAACTGGTTGACGTATTTGGCATAGCCGCCAGGGTCCTTGAGCATCTCCAAAGCCGGGACGAGTGCTTTTACGTCGCTGCGGGCCTCAATCGCCGAGGACGGCAGCTTCCAGATATCCAACAGCCTACTGTTGTATTGCACGACGTGATTATTACTGTCAAGGAGAAGGACACCTTCATCGCTGGACTCCAGCATAGCTTTCATCTGAGACATCGACTTCTGGAGCTCGGTCTCTGCGTTCCTGGCCGCCGTGACATCATTGCCGATGACGAGGAACTCTCGGATGTTGCCCTCCTTATCCCGGATGGCCTTGGTGTTCCATGACGCCCAGGCATTCGTCCCATCCTCCTGCCGAATTGGGAAGGTGAATGTGGATGCTTTTCCGTCGCCGGACAAGAACCTTTTCATGAGCTCACCCAGTTCCCGTTCCGGAAATTCATCGGGGCGTATGAGGGCGCCAAACATCGGCATACCGGCTACGTCGGTGGTGCATCCGAAGTACTCCTTCCCGAACTGGTTGATGAAGGTTATATTGCCATTGGCGTCGAGCTTGAGAATAATGCTGCTGGCCCCCTCCACCAGGTCGCGATATTTCTGCTCGCTCTGGGCGACCTGATGTTCGGCCTTCTTGCGCTGGACTAGTTGGATGATGGCGTTCTTCAGCTCGCCGAACTGCACCTGGGGGTTGCCCCCTTTCTGGATATAAAAGTCAGCCCCGCTGTTAAGCGCCTCAATGGCAACCTCTTCGCGGCCTCGGCCGGTGAAGAGTATGAAAGGCGTGAGATCCCCTCTCGCCCTCAGGACCTTGAGAAGTTCGATGCCGTTCATTCCAGGCATCTGATAGTCGGAAACGATGACGTCGTACGACCGCCTGGACAGGATATCCAGAACATCAAGGGAGCATTGCTCGGTGTCCACCTGGATGTCTCCAGCGTATTCGAGGAACAGCTTGGTTATTTCCAGAAGGCCAGGTTCATCGTCGATGTAGATGACCTTGGGCAATTCCATGGATGGCAGGAGTTTTAACTCTATTTATAAACCATTTCGGGACAGTAACGAAATCCGTAATGAGAATGCAATTGAAATGTAATGGTATCCGCTACTCCGGCAATCGTCGGAGGACTTGCGACAAGAGCCGCCACAGCCGCACCATATTGGGACTTGGTAGACGGCCCCCTTCGAGATCAATACTTATAAAGTTCATCGAGCCTCTTGTTGAGCTTGGCGGAGATAGATCTGAGGTGTACCTTATCCTCTTCGTCCAAGCATTCCAGCATTCGGCTCATGAGGTCCTCCATGGCAGACTTGGAGTAATCGAATGCCTCCTCCCCTTTCTTGGTCAGGAAGAGCTTGTAAGTCCTGCTGGACTCGCTCCGGTTCTCCACGAAGCCGTTCTCTATGAGGTTCCTGATGACTCGAGTGGTGAGGCCCTTGTCCGCGCCGAGGGAAGTGCACAGGTCCTTCATGGAGATACCTTCGTTGTCACCGACCTCCATGATAAAAGGGAGCTGGGAGGCGGTGAATTCCTTGTCCTTCAGCAATTTGTTCATGTAGGAGTCCATGAACGATCTCATCTTCTTTGGTGAGACGAACATATCGCCGTGACGCATTCTATCGGTTTGAAAACGTCCATGAAGTATAATATCATTTTGACTTGACTTGTCAATAATCTTTAAATACAATATTGACTTGACTTGTCAACACTAACTATGGAGGTTAGTGAATGAAAAATAATAATCCAATTCACTGGTCGAACATCGATCCAAAGCATCGTCGCTTCATCATGCTGGGATTGGTGCTAGGGATGCTAGCCGCATGCCTGGACGGGACCATCGTATCCACCTGCGGCACGATCATAGCCGCTGACCTGGGAGGTCTTGGCCTTTTCAGCTGGATGTTCACTGCATACATGCTCTGCGAGACCATTACCATACCCATTGGGGGCAAGTTATCCGACCTATATGGAAGAAAGCCGTTCTTTCTGCTAGGCCTGACATTATTCCTCGGGGGCTCCATAGTCGCCGGGCTGTCCACGAGCATGGAGATGTTCATCATCTGCCGGGCCGTACAGGGTGTAGGAGGAGGGCTTCTCATGCCCGTGGCCTCCGCGGCCATTGCCGACCTTTATTCTCCTAGTGAAAGAGGGAAGATGCAGGGCGTGATGGGTGCGGTCTTCGGCCTAGGCACCGCCCTGGGGCCGGTGCTTGGCGGCCTAATTACCGACAATGTTAGCTGGCACTGGGTATTCTACATCAACGTTCCCGTTGCTGCGGTCGCGCTGTTCCTCACTGCCAGGCAGTTCCCGTCGATGGAGGCCGCATCCCATAAAAAGATCGACTACCTCGGCATGTCTATGCTGGGCCTCTTCCTGCTGGACCTTCTGCTGTTCTTCACCTGGGCGGGAAAGGACTTTGAATGGATCAGCTACGAGTCCGGACTCATGGTGGCGGTGGCGGCAGTGCTGCTGGTCGTCTTCAGCCTGATAGAGCATCGGGCTGAGGATCCGGTCATCGCGCCTCGCCTGTTCAAGAACCGGGTCTTCGTGTGTGGAGCTTTCGCCATGCTGATCTTCGGTCTTGCCCTGACCGGGGCAATGGCATACCTATCGATGTTTAGCATCTTCATCTTCGGGCTCACTTCTCAGGAGGCTGGCTATATGTCGATCTCCATGGTCGCCGGCCTGATGATCACGGCGATGCTTAGCGGCAGGTTCGTTCAAAGAACTGGTTACCGGCCGTGGGTCATCACAGGTCCGGTGATCTCGTTCATTGCCATGGTGCTGATGTCCACCCTCGGGCTTGGAGATAGCGTGTGGTACCTGGCGGCATACATGTTCCTCCTGGGCATCGGACTGGGCTGCGTAATGGCCGTCCTCATGGTAGCGGTACAGAACAGCGCCAAGCCGGATGAGATGGGCATGACCACTTCCAGCGTCAACCTTTTCCGAGCGATCGGAGGAACGGTGGCGACGGGCGTGTTCTCGTTCCTTATCAACCTGCGCCTTAATGACGTGCTGAGGGCCGACCTGCCTGCCGATGTCTATGGCCTCGTACCCCACGACACCGACGTCCTCGCGTACATCTCGGCGATGCCTCAGTATGCCACCCAGATCCTGTCGTCCTTCGCTACGGCCATGGACTTCGCCTTCCTGGTGGCGGGAGTTATCATCCTGCTCATCCTGCTGGTAGCGCCGTTCCTCAAGGGATACGTCGTCAATAAGGAGGAGGTCCTGAAGACCCCATCGGCCAAAGTTGTCGAGGAGCGGGATGCTCGGAAGGAGCCTCAGTAGGTTATCCATGTGAGGCCCTCCAAACCCGTTATGGCCCATTCGGGCCTTTGCCCTTTTTCCACCTTAAGCCTGGATTTCTATTGCTCAACTATTCCTATGCCCTCGTCCATACGTGTATTGGTCCGACGAACTCGAATCGCAATGATCGGCCGGACCGGAAGGCCGTGCAATGACCGGATATGTGGCGCTGTTCAGAGGCATCAACGTCGGAGGCAGGAACCGCGTCAAGATGAACGATCTTCGCGGTATGTTCCTGGACCTCGGGCTTGGTCAGGTACGGACATATGTCCAGAGCGGCAATGTACTGTTCGAGTCAGAGGAGACCGAGGACCTTCTGCGGGAGAGGATCGAGCACCAGAGCGAGAGGACGCTCGGCCTCAAGACATCGGTCATTCTCAGGACCTTCCAGGAACTGAGTGGGCTGATCCGCGACCTCCCCTTCTCACCAGACGACATCGACAGGACGGAGGCGTCCTCGAAAGTGGAGAGCCTTTACGTGGCCCTCCTGGCCCGACCTCCGGGAGCCGCAGAATGGCAGGGCCTTCTGGCGCTGAAGCAGGCCGGAGAGGAGTGTCAGAAGGCAGGGAGGGATGTCTATCTCCTTTTACCTCAAGGCATCCGGGGCTCCAGATCGGCCAATAACCTGGACCGGTTGGGCGTTCCCCTTACGATGCGCAACTGGAACACGCTCAAGGCGCTTCATGCAATGACTGAGGCAACGACCGAGAGGTGAACGAACGGGAGGGCCTTCGCCCAGTATGGTGCAATAGTACCTATCGTAAAGGCTACCAACCATTCTCCATCTTCCTGATGAAACCACGATAGAACGTCCGGAAGTCATCGTTATTCATCAGCTCCCTCATGATGACGCTCATGTTGGGCCCATATCTGAGGGGCTCAACCATCATGATGAGCTCTTCGTTTGTTCTTACTCTCAGCAGATCGAACGTATCCATGAACGTGATGTCGGCAAGAGGGGAGCATTTCCACGCTAATTGGTACTCTTCCATGTTCCCGTGGTTGATGGCGTCTGCAGCCATGCGCCCAGCAGCGAGAGAGTTACGAATACCACCAAATGTGATCGGGTTGGCCTGGCAGGCGGCGTCTCCGACGAGGCATGCGTCTCCATTCACTATTTTGTCCAAGCGGCCGATGGGTATGGCTCTCCTATGCGTGTCCACGACATCGCTCGGCGCTGCGTCAGTTCCTTCAGGAAAACCCACCTTAGTATACCTGCCAGAGGGGAACTCCCATCGGTATTTACCCATGTACTTGTTATCGAAGGTGAAGCGGAGCTCATTCTCCATCGGCCTATCGATCACGTGCTGGACCACCTGCATGTATACAGACGGCTCTGTACCAAAGAGCCCCCTTCTGACAGTGGAACGGGCCCCATCAGCACCGACGAGGTACCGGCATGAGATCGTTCCCTCGGAGCTTTCCACGACGTAGCCACCGTTGGTTCGCCTCACTCCTGACACAACTCCATTCACCACCTCGCCACCAGCAGAAGTGAACGGCTTCCGCAGGCTTGATACGAGCTTACCCCGGTCGATGATGAACCCGTCGATGTCTGATGTGAGCGTGATCCCGCCCGGCCAGTGCTCCACGGCTTTAGTCACAGCATTCCTTTGAATGTCAGCGCTTTCGAGGCCTACTTCGGCAAGCCCCCGGCTGCTGATGCCTTCGCCGCACATCTGATTGTACCTAAGGAAGCTATCCTCGTCTAGTCTTTCAATCATCAGCGCGCCGTCGGACAATCGATCGATTTCTAGATGCCGCACGACCGATGAGCCTCCCGGCCCGCCGCCGACTACGATGACGCTATAGTGCCTCATAGCCTCTTCCAGGAAGAATGCTCAACAGTTCTGTATAATCTTAGGTGGGAAAAGGGTTCGCTCCGCCCTTTAGTGCTGCGATCGAGCTACGCTCGAGCATTTAGACCATTAGCCCAGGCGCATATCAAAATTGGTTAGAAGGAAGAAAAGTGCAGGGGAAGGGATTTGAACCCCCGAACCACTAAGGATAAGACCCTGAATCTTACGCCGTTGGCCAAGCTTGGCTACCCCTGCTTGTAATGCCACCTTATACTGGCACTAGATATAAATCTTATCATGGGCACAGAGCTAACGGAGATAAAGAGGATGTTCAAGCCGATTTAGCTGAGGTTAAAATGATTAAATGCACCAACAGCATCCAGGTCGGCGGAAGGGGATGGGTATGGCGAATCAGGGCGCTCCAAAATGGAACGTTAAAGGCAGTGCTGACGAACTAGATGGCTCAACGTCGCTTGATGATACTCGACTATTCATCAACCGGGAGCTCAGCTGGTTGGACTTCAACCGTCGGGTGTTGGAGGAGGCGGAGGACCCTACTCAGCCCCTCTTGGAGAGGGTGAAGTTCCTGGCCATCTGCAGCGGCAATCTGGACGAGTTCTTCATGTCCCGCGTCCCGGGACTGGTGCGCCAGTCAGCAAAGGGAGCGCTGGAGCCCCCGCCCGATGGCATGAGCCCAGCTGAACAATTGGAGGCCATCGCAGGAGAGGTGGGAGGCCTCCTGGAGGAACATGCCAGGGTGTGGAACGAACAAATCCTCCCGGAGCTGGACGCAAAGGGCATCCATGTTCGCCAGATGAGGGATCTCCAACCAGATCAAAAGGCCGCCCTGCGGAAGTTCTTCGAGCGTGACCTCTTCCCTATCCTCACGCCCCTAGCTTTCGACCTGAATCATCCCTTCCCATTCATCTCCAGCGGAGCTATCAACCTCGCTGTGGTAATCAGAGACAACACTGGTCACGAAAGGTTTGCCCGGGTCAAGGTGCCATCGGGCAGCCTCTTCCCGAGGCTGATTAGGGTGGACCAGGAGGCAGGCACCTCGCGCGACTCGCATTATGTGTTCCTGGAAGACTTAGTGGCGGCGAACCTGGATCTGCTGTTCACCGGAGTGAACGTCGTTGCCGCCCATCCCTTCAGGGTCACCCGTGACGCCGAGTTCGAGATCGAGCTGGACGAGACCCATGACCTCCTGACAGCGATGGAAGAGGGGTTGGAGTCGAGAAGGGTCGGGGAGCCTGTGCGCCTGGAGGCGGCCGCGGACATGCCCAAGCGCTTGGTCGACATGCTGGCCTCCAAGCTTGAGCTCGCGTCCCATCTCATCTACCGATCCACCATCCCCCTGGCCCTGGCGGACCTATGGCAGCTGCACGGGATCGGCCGGCCAGACCTGCAGGATACGCCCTTCCTGCCCAACGTCCCGAAGCTCGTGTCCAACGAGCAGACCATCCTGACCAACGTGGCCGAGCACGACGTCCTGCTCTACCACCCCTACGACAGCTTCCAACCCCTGATCACCTTCCTCAAGCAGGCCGCGGTCGACCCCGAGGTCATGGCCATCAAGATCACCTTCTACCGCATCGACAGCTGTTCCCCGCTGGTGGACGCTCTCATGGAGGCGAGACGCAACGGAAAGGCCGTGGCCGCGGTGTTGGAGCTCAAAGCCAAGTTCGACGAGGTCAATAATATCTCGTGGGCCAGGCAACTGGAGCATGCCGGCGTGCACGTCGTGTATGGGCCGGTAGACATCAAGATCCACGCCAAGATGTGCCTGGTGGTGAAAAAGAGCCGGGACGGTCCCATCAGGCTGTGCCATCTGTCATCGGGCAACTATAACTCCAAGACCGCGCGCACCTACGGGGATATCGGCTACCTTACCTCCGGCCCTGATATCGCCGCGGATGTCTCCGACCTCTTCAACTCCCTCACTGGCTACTGCCGCAAGGACGATTTCCGCAAGCTCCTGGTGTCCCCGGGCGGTATCCGACGGGGCATCGTGGAAAGAATCGACCGGGAGATCGCCGTCCATCGTGAGCGAGGTAGCGGACATATCGCCTTCAAGCTCAACGCCCTGATCGACAAGGGCATCATCCAGGCGCTTTACCGAGCATCGATGGCGGGGGTGAAGGTGGACCTCAACGTGAGGGGACTGTGCAGCCTGAGGCCGGGGGTGCCAGGCATCAGCGACAATATCCGGGTCACCTCCATCATCTCGAGGTTCCTGGAGCACTCCCGGATCTATTGCTTCCGCAACGGAGGGGATGCCGAGGTCCTTCTGGGCTCATCGGACATGATGACCCGGAACCTCGACCGGAGGGTCGAGATACTCTTCCCTGTCCGAGACCCCCGGATTCGGGAGGCGGTTATCAAGGACATCCTGGAGGTGCACCTTCGAGACAACGTGAAAGCGCGCGAGCTGCAGTCGGACGGCTCTTGGCGCCGGGTGGTCCGCAAGGAGGGGGAGGAACCTCTGGATTCGCAGGAGTGGTTGCTGGCCAACAGGGGAGTGTGGCATGGGGAGAAGTGAGGACCCCGGGTTCTGCCTGCTCGGGGCGACCACTCTCCTCAACCAGGTGGCCGCACTGAGCGCAAGCGCCAAGGCCGCCCGGGAGATGGATATCGAGGGTGTGCACCAGATGAGGGTTGCGTCCCGCCGGCTGCGGGCCGCGTTGCCCATCTTCAGCTCCTGCCTCAAGGAAAGCCAGCATGGGCGGTGGCGTGATGGTGTAAAAGGCCTGACCAAAGCGCTTGGAGAGGCCCGCGACACCGATGTGCAGGTCGAGTACCTACGCTCTTTCCTGGACCACACGACCGAGGTCCAGCGCCCGGGAGTCCAAGCGCTCCTGGACCTCATGGAGGCCCGCCGACGGGAGCAGCAGGAGCAGGTCCTTGGGTGGCTGGACAACATCAACGAGGAGGGCGTGTTGAAGGAGATGACCGACCTGCTGGCCAGGCGCATCCAGCGCCTGGAGGCCCGGAAGCCCGACGTGAGGGGACGCCCGAGCTACGCCGCCGGTCTTGCCCATGTTTCCTACCGCGTCGGCAAGGTGCTGGAGCTAGAGGCGTCGGTCCACGATCCCCTTGCTATAGAGAAGCACCACGCCATGCGTATAGCGGCCAAGCGGCTACGCTACACCATGGAGACATTCCGCCCGTTGTTCGATGACCAGCTGAAGGAGGATATCAGCACCCTGAAAGGAATCCAGGACCTCCTGGGGGAGATGCACGATTGCGACGTCTGGCTGGCCGGCATGGATGCGGTGCGGGAGGAGCTCACCGAGATGCCTGGGGTGGGTATCGAGACTCTCCTTCCCGGCCTCGAGGCGGTCCGGAAGGATCGGGCCAGGGAGCGGTCCGCGCTCTACGCCACCTTCGTCACGCGCTGGAGCAAACTCCGGGACAAGCGGTTCCTGGAGCGGTTGTCGGACCGGTTCCAGGCGGGGATGGCATACAAGGATCTTGCCATCCCGGTGGTGGGCGCGTGCCAGCCGGCCAAGCTGGCCATCGTCTCCGACGTCCACGGCAACATGGAGGCGCTGAGAACGGTCATGGAGCACGCCAAGGCTCAGGGCGCGGGAGGGTTCATCAACCTGGGAGACATGGTCGGGTCCGGGCCGTGCCCAGAGGAGGTTGTCTCCACTATGAAGGGTGGGCACTTCCTAAGCGTGATGGGGAACTTCGACCTCAAGGTCCTGGAGTTCACCCGTGCCTCCAAACGTCCGAAGGCCGCCTCGGTGAAGGGGGCGGTCCTGGCGGCGACTGCCCGGGACCTATCCGAGGACAGCCTCAGGTTCATTTCCGCCCTCCCCCCAGAAATCAGACTCGAGGTGCTTGGCCGTCGTGTCCTAATGGTCCATGCCAGCCCAGGCGACCCGGACGAGCAGCTCGGACCGGACACCCCAGACCAGCGACTGGCAGAGCTCGCCCGCATCGCTGATGCGGACATCGTTATGGTGGGCCACTCCCACCGGGCCTTTGTACGCCAGGTCGGCGACACCTTGTTCATCAACCCTGGCAGCGTCGGCCGTCCGGTGGACCACGATCCCCGGGCGTCGTACGCCGTCCTGGACACCGCTGACTTCTCCGTAGCCCTCCACCGGATCGAGTATGATGTCGAGGCCACCGTCCGCGCGCTCAAGGAGAAGGGATTACCCGAGGACGTGGCGAAGGTCGTGCGGGAAGGCCGCTCGGCCTCCGAGGAGCGCGGGCGCAAGAGCATCCCGGTGGACCGGGTGGTGGCCATGGGGCGGCTGGAGAGGGTCGCCCGCAGGATGAACGTTGACCACCAGCACGCCGAGAACGTGCTGCGCCTGTCCACCTCTCTCTTCCGGCAGCTGAAGCCCCTTCATGGGCTGGGTGGAAAGGACCGCTTCGTGTTGGAGGCGGCTAGCCTGCTCCACGACGTCGGCACCACTGAGGGCATGAAGGGACATCACCGCGCCTCATACCGCCTGATCATGGAAGCTGAGCTGCCCCTGAGCCCGGAGGACAAGCGGCTGGTGGCATGCATGGCCCGCTTCCACCGGAAGCGTCCGCCGCGCGATGGGGACGCCGAGATTGCGGCCTTCGATGAGAAAGAGCGCCGCCGGCTTTACATGCTGACCTCCATCCTCCGGGTGGCCGACGGCCTGGACTACCAACACGTGGGGGCGATAAAGGACGTCGAGTGCGCCATCTCCGAGGCGGAGGTGGTCATCAAGATAAAATCCGACAACGACTGGACACCAGAGGCCGAGGCCGCCGTGAAAAAGGCCGATCTGTTCGAGCGGACCTTCGCCCGGAAGGTGAGATTGGAATGAACGGCTGGAACCCCCGCACCGGCCATGTGGTCGCCTTCATCGACTTGGGGACCAATTCCGTCCGCCTCCTGGTCGTCCGCCTGAACCCCAATTGCTCATACACAGTGATGACTCAGGAAAAGGAGGTCGTGCGCCTGGGCGAGAAGGAGTTCGTCGACCGAACCCTACGCCGGGAGGCCATGGACCGAGCGGTCCATGTCTGCACCAAATTCGCCGAGCTGTCCCGGACCTACGGCGCCGACGAGATCATCGCCGTCGCCACCTCGGCCGCTCGGGAGGCGAGCAACCAGGGGACGCTGGTGGAACGAATGAAGGAGGAGGCGGGGATCGACCTGGGCATCATCTCCGGCAAGGAGGAGGCTCGATTGATCTTCCAGGGTGTGAGATCGGCGATCGACCTGGGAGCGCGGACGGCGCTGTTCGTCGACATCGGCGGGGGGAGCACCGAGGTGATCGTCGGGGATCAGAACGGCCATTCGTTCCTGGACAGCCTGAAGCTGGGGGCCATCCGCACCACCGCGGCGTTCCTTCCAGACGGGTACAAGGGCCCCATCGAGGACTCGGTGTACAACAAGATGAAACGTCATGCGCGCAGCGAGATGGTCCACACGGTCAAGGCCATCTCCAAGCGTAAGTTCGACCTGGCGGTGGGGAGCTCGGGAACCATCATGAACCTGGCGGAGATGGCCGCGCGGGCCTACGGCGGTAAACCGGGCATCCTTCGTATGGCTCATCTCAAGAAGCTGACGGCGATGATGCGGGCCATGACCCTGGAGCAGAGGAAGCTGGTCCCGGGCATCAATCCCGAGCGGGCGGACATCATCCTGGGAGGGGCGGCCATTCTGGAGGCTTTCATGGAGGACCTCAAGGTAGAGGAGCTGACTATAAGCGAGCGAGGGGTCCTCAACGGGCTGCTGGTCGACTACCTGTCGGGCATCGAGGGATACCCCCATGCGGAGGGGCTGTCGATCAGGGACACCAGCGTGCTTCAGCTTGGCCGCTCTTGCAACATCGACGAGGGCCATGCCCGCACCGTTACCAGGATCGCCCTCGAGCTGTTCGACAGCGCCCAGGCCATCGGCCTGCATGACCTCAGCAAGAAGGACCGAGAGCTGCTGAGGCACGCATCGTTCCTCCACGACGTGGGGGACTTCATCTCATTCAACAACCACCACGCCCACTCCTACTACATCGTCAGGAACGCCGACCTGCTGGGCTTCGAAGGTCGGGAGCTGGCGACCATGGCCAACCTGGTCCGCTACCATCGCAAACGGCCCCCCCGGCGCAAGGACCCCACCCTGCAGGAACTGGACGAGAAGACCCAGCAGAAGATCATAATCATGTCTACCTTCCTTCGCCTGGCGGAAACGCTCGACCGCAGCCACGCCAACCTGGTCTCATCGGTGCAGTTCAAGAAGGGGAGTAAGAACGCCGTGGTCCTGGAGGTCACTTCCGATGCGGATGTGTCGCTGGAGGTATGGGGGGTAGAGAACCACGTCAAGGCGTTTAAGCAGGCCTTCGACCGCGACCTGAGCGTCGAGGTCAAGGGGCCTCGCAACGATTATGGCCTCGCCGGTCCTTCCTGGACCACATGAAGGAGAGGCTGCAGGAATACAAGGAGAAGCGGGACTTTACCAGGACCCCGGAGCCTGTCGGCGAGGAGGAGTATATGGCACCGTTCTTCGTCGTCCAGGATCATCATGCATCCTCCCACCACCATGACTTCCGTCTGCTCATGGACGGGACCTTGAAGAGCTGGGCAGTCCCCAAGCTGATGCCCGAGGAGCCGAAGGTCAAACGGCTGGCGGTGCAGACCGAAGATCATCCGGTGGCCTACGGCGGCTTCGAGGGTACGATCCCCGCGGGCGAGTACGGAGCCGGGGAGGTCCGGCTCTTCGACCGCGGGCCGTACGAGCTGCTGGAAAGAACGAGCAGTAAGATCGTCGTCAAGCTTGATGGCCAGAAGCTCAATGGAACCTACGCTCTGATCAAGTTCAAGGGCAAGGAAGGTTCAAAGAAGAACTGGCTCGTGATGAGAATGCGTTAATAAAACTACAGGAAGAGGTTTGATGAGAAGGGTTTCAGCCCTTCTTCATGATCTTCATCCAGCCGCCGCTCTCGAAGACACCGAGACCGCGGGTCTTGAGGGTCTTCTCGAACTCGTCCCAGGGAATGATTTCCAGGCGGTCGTTGGAACCCTTGGTGAACTGGATCCCGTTCGTTCCCTTCACCCGGCCGGGCTTAAGACCTTTCTTCTTCGCGATTTCCTTGGCCTTATCGACGTTGATCTGCTCCATGACCAATGATTTCCCTCCAGTGTTCATAGGGGCGATGGTAACCATTCGACCCAGATAGTAATGGCCCAGTTTCATATATAATATTTATCCTATAAACCTTCATAGCCAGTCTCCAAAAAGGTGCGAAAAAGTAGGTTATTAACGCTATTTATGGTAGATAGCCGTTCTTGACTGGCCCTCTACTCTAAAAAATGGTAACCGATAAATTGGTCATCAATACATTTATTGATGAACTGTATTCTCGTGATGGTTGGAACTTATGTCCTTGTTCGGTTCATCGGGCATCAGAGGCGTGGTGGGTCAGGATTTCACCGTTGACCTGGCGGTAAACATCAGTGAGGCCGTAGGAAGCCTACACAGGAGCATCGTTCTCGGTCGGGACACGAGGACCAGCGGCCCGATGGTGGCCCAGGCCCTCATCGCCGGAGCGACGTCCCTGGGCGCGGAGGTCCACGATGCCGGGATGGTGTCCACGCCTACCCTCGCCAGAGCGGCCTCGGAGTTCGATTGCGGCCTAATGGTCACGGCGTCCCATAATCCATCACCATACAACGGGGTGAAGATGTGGAATCCAGACGGTTCGGCCTTCGATACAGTACAGATGAACGAGGTGGAAAACAGGATCATCAACCATTCATACGAGCCCAAGGGATGGCGCCATGTCGGGTCCTGTCACAGGCTGGAGGGGGCGGTGCGGCGACACGTGGATGCGATCACCGCCTCGATCGGTGCGGCGACCTCCAGGGTCGTGCTCGATTGCGGCTGCGGGGCTACCTTCGAGGTCAGCCCTCTCACCCTGAGGACGCTGGGCTGCGGAGTGACCTCCCTAAACTGCCAGGCCGACGGCCACTTTCCCGGACGCACCCCGGAGCCGACCGAGGACCAGCTGTACGACCTAAAGGAGCTGGTGATGAGCAAGGGGGCCGATCTGGGCATAGCCCACGATGGTGATGGGGACCGCATGGTGGCGGTCGACGACAAGGGGCGATTCATCGACGGGGACCGCCTGATCGCCCTGTTCGCCACCTACCTGAAGGTCAGAGGCGTCGTCGCCCCCATGGACGCCTCCATGGTCCTGGACGACATCTCTGGCCAGGTCGTGAGGTGCAAGGTCGGCGATGTATACGTAGCCGAAGCGTTGAAGAGCAGTGGCCTGGAGTTCGGGGGGGAGCCATCAGGAACTTACATATTCCCTCAGGAAACGTTCTGCCCCGACGGCGTGTACGCCGGAGCCTTGTTGGCCAAGATGGCCTCGGAGGACCGCCTCTCGACGATGATCGATGCCTTGCCCTCATACCCGGTGCGGAGGTCGTCCCATAAGTTCGAGGCCCGCAAGCGCTCCGAGGTCGAGAACCGCCTCAGAGAGGAGTCCCAGGGCCTGGACTGCGAGAAGCTGCTCACCCTGGACGGCTACCGGGCGGAGTATCCAGATGGCTGGTTCCTCGTGCGCCTCTCGGGCACCGAGCCCAAGCTCAGGGTCACCGTGGAGGCTAGGGATGAAAAGGAGCTGGAGAGGCTCGCGGAGCTCTCTACCAGGATGGTCGGGAGGTGCCTGAAATGAAGGCCCTGGTGCTGGCCGCGGGAGAGGGGACGAGGCTACGGCCCCTTACTTCCAATATTCCCAAACCGCTGCTGCTGGTGGCAGGCCGCCCGTTCATGTCCCACGTGCTGGAGGCACTGGGGGAACTGGGCATCAAGGACATCTATATCCTGGTTGGGTGGAAGGCCAACAAGATCAAGGAATACTACGGCGACGGCTCCCGGCTGGGACTGAACATCAAGTATCTGGAGCAGAAGGAGAGAATGGGTACAGCCCATGCCATCGGTTGCGCCGAGGGCTCGATCAACGAGCCGTTCATGTGCTTGAACGGTGACGTGATCATGTTCCGGGAGGACCTCGGTTGCATGCTGGAGAAGTTCAAGGAAACGAACTCCACGGTCATGGGTGCGGTAACGGTGTCCGATCCTCAGAGGTTCGGGGTGCTGGAAGTGCACGGCGAACGGTTGCAGAAGATCCACGAGAAGCCCGAGGTCCCGCCGACCAACCTCATCAACGCCGGGGCCTTCGTCTTCAATCCCGAGATATTCGCCCGCATCCGGGCCACCCCCAAGTCGGTGCGCGGGGAGTACGAGATCACTGATACCCTGAACTCGCTGGCGGCGGAGAGCAACGTCTATGTCGAAAAGCTCACCGAGGGATGGATGGACGTCGGTCGACCGTGGGACCTCCTGGAGGCGAACGAGATCCTGATGTCCAAGCTCAAGCGGAGGATCGACGGGACGGTCGAGCCGGGAGCGGTTCTTAAGGGCGAGGTGATCGTGGAGAAGGGCGCCCTGGTGAGGAGCGGGGCGTACATCGAGGGCCCAGTATACATCTCGGAGGGCTGCGACATCGGCCCCAACTGCTACATCCGCCCGTCCACCTGCCTGGGACCAGGGGTCAAGGTCGGGGCGGCGGTGGAGGTGAAGAACTCCATCATCATGGCCAAGACCCACGTGCCCCACCACAACTACGTGGGCGACAGCCTCATCGGGGAGCGCTGTAACTTCGGGGCGGGAACCAAGGTGGCGAACCTGAGGTTCGACGATCGGACGGTGAAGGTGACGTTCAAGGGCCAGCTGATCAACTCTGGCCGGCGCAAGCTCGGAGTGATCATGGGAGATGATGTCAAGACCGGCATCAACGCCATGATCGACCCGGGGACCATCATCTTCGAGAACTCCCTCATCGGACCGGGTGCGGTGGTCCGGGGGAACGTGGGGCCGGGAAGTAGGGTACTCTAGAGGTCCACGACCTCCAACCCCACCTCCCTACCGTTCCGGTCATACGCTCTCCAAGAGCGCTTATCGAACGGCAGGCAGGTGATGATATGGGTGTTGCCGAAGTTGCCGAACAGGTGCAGATCGGCGTCCGAGGGCCGGTTCGACGGCCCGGGATGGGAGTGAACCGTGCCGACCACGCTCAGGTCGATGGGCAGCATGTGCAGTTGCATGAACGCGGAGTGCTCGTTGGAGTAGCTACCGGGAAAGAGGAGGATCTCGGTGATGACCCCATTCTCAGCCCTCAGGGCAGCCACGAACTCGTTGGGCAACGATTCCTTAGCGGCCTCGTTGACCATCTCCAGGACATCGGGGTCGATGCCCCACACCTTTCTGCGTTCGGTCAAGGGGAACACACCAGCTTCTCTCGGAGCCGGGGGTAGAAGTTCCTCTCCATGCGTACGAAGCGGCTCTTCCGTTCGGCCAGGCAGAACTCGGTCATCTCATCTCCCTCCATCGGCCTCTCCTGCTGGCCGTCGATGACGCACAGGCACGGTTTCGGCCGTGCCAGTTCCAAGCGCACGTGCGAGGATGCCGGCACCACCAGGGGGCGGGTGGCGAACTTGAACGGCGCCATCGGTGCGATGAGGAAGGCTTCCACCCGGGGGTCGATAATCGGTCCGCCTACCGACATGGCGTAGCAGGTCGAGCCGGTCGAGGTGGCGACGATGATCCCATCGGACCGGACGTCCATGGCCAGCTGATCGTCGACGTACACATTGAAATGACGGATCTTGGCGATGTGGGCGGTGTGCACCGCGGCCTCGTTGGTCGCGTCGTACAGCCTCTCGTTCCCCACCTTGGTCGCCAGCTTGGCCCGGTCCTCGATGAAGTAATCACCGGAGAGCAGGCGGTGGAGGCCGGTCCTGAGGCCTTCCTCGGTGATCTCGGTCAGGAAGCCCAGGGCCCCGGCGTTCACCCCCAGGATGGGGGCATCGGTGCGCTGCAGGGAACGGAGGATCGTTCCGTCCCCTCCCACCGTGACCAGGACGTCGATGTCCATGTCCTCTATGGGCATCCCCGGCCGGCCGAACAGCCGGGCCAGGCCGGATTCCAGGACGATGTCCTGGCCCTCCAGCTCGCTGAGCACCTGTCTGCTGACCCTGATGGCTTCGGGTATCTCCGAATTCGCCGTGAGACCGATCCTCACAATAGCACCTCCTTGGCCCTCTTGTCCCCGTAGGCCAGGAAATTGCTCCTGGCCGCCAGCTCGAAGGGCATGTCCAGGACCTTGCCGTCAAGGTCCACGATCTCCCCACCGGCCTCCCTCAGGAGGAGCGCACTAGCGGCGATGTCCACAATCCGGATGCCTTTCTCGTACGCCTCGGCATTGAAGTAGTAGGCATCGAAGCACCCTTGCGCCACCAGGGCCATCTCCAGCGACGCGCAGCCTATGGCTCTGACCCTCGAGGAGCGTTTGACCAGCTCGAAGGTGTGGGGGTGAACGAAGCGGCCAAGGTAGAAGAGCATGGCCGGCTCCGCGGTCTCGAACCTACGGACCGAGATCGGATCGCCGTCCAGGGTGGCACCCTGGCCACGGCTGGCTTTGAACAGCGCCCCGGTCACCAGGTCCAGCAGGACGGCGTGCTCCACGCCGAGCAGCGACCGCCGGCCGACCGCCAGGGATACGCTGTACATCGGGACGTTCATCGTAGAGTTGTGCGTGCCGTCGATGGGGTCCACCACCAGGGTGTCCTCGTACCCGCGGTCCACCAGGCCGACCTCCTCGCTGAGCACGTTCACCGGAAGGCTCCTCTCCTCGACGGCTTTCAGGATGACGTCCTCGGCGACCTTGTCGATGCTCGAGGTGGGCGTGCCGTCCGCTCCGATGTACAGCTCCTCCCCTCGGTCGAAGTCCTTGGGGAGCGATCTGACCGCGTCCCTGACAAGATAGGCTATCTGCTCCAGTTCCCTCAGCATCGCCGGTGTATCGCACCGCCCCCTTAATTATCTAGTGTGGCAAAATGGTTTTATGCTGGGCGTTACGTAGAACGGAACGAGGGCGAACAAGATGGAGAACAGACCTTTGATGGCTCCTCTGGTGACCATCGACCATGATCGGGAGAGATACAAGATCCAGATCGGACTGCCAGGTGTGAAGCGGGAGGGGATCGAGCTGGAGGTCACCGAGAGCAGCTTCTGCGTTCACGCGGATAGGGAGGACGCGGTCATTGCTGGTTGCTACTTCCTAGCTCACCCGGTGAACATCGAGGAGGCGGACGCGGCCTTCGACGGCAACATGCTGAACTTCGAGATCCCCTTCAAGACCCCCATCAGAGGGAGGACGGTGGAGGTCCGCGATGGTACTCTGGACTTCGCACAGGAGAATCCCCGGAGGATCGAGCTGAAGAACGGCTACGGCAGCGGAACCCAGTAGGCCATGGCCGCGAGGCCTGACGATGTTAGTATCGGCTACCAGCCCAACGGCTTGGCATGCGGCCCGTTGATCGGATGCTGGGTGGCCTTGAGGCCTGGGATTCGCATAATCTCCCTGATCCCGATGCCTGTCGGTCGCTAGGCTTGTTGGCGGCTTCGGCTCTCCCCTCATCTATTTATTCGGCGGTGCGTTCCATCGTATCGATGAGCGATTACGAGATGCACCCCGCCGGGTTCGAGGGCGTCTTCACCGACGGTGAGCGGCTGTACACCAGGAACTCCGCTCCGGGCAAGGCGGTCTACGGCGAGAAGCTCGTCCCCTGGAACGGGGCTGAGTATCGGGAATGGGTGCCGACGCGGAGCAAGCTGTCCGCCTACATCCGCTCCGGCGGGAAGTATTTCCCCTTCCGTCCGGACTCCGGGGTCCTTTACCTCGGTGCGGCCAGCGGTACGACCGCCAGCCACGTGGCGGATATCGTGACCCAGGGCACGGTGTACTGCGTGGAGATCTCCCCTCGTTCCTTCCGCGACCTGGTGCCGGTGTGTGAGACGCGGCCCAACATGGTGCCCTTCCTTGCCGATGCTACCAAGCCCCAGGAGTACTCCTTCGGGGTGTCCGGGGTGGACTTAGTTTACCAGGACATCGCCCAGAAGGGCCAAGCGCAGATCTTTCTCAAGAACTTCAAGGCCTTCGCCGCCCGGAGCGGGTTGCTGGTGATCAAGTCCCGCTCCGAGGACGTCACCCAGGATCCCCTGAGGATCTACGAGGAAGCGAGACGCCAGCTCCAGGCTGGCGGGCTCAAGGTTCGGGAGGTCGTGCGCCTCGACCCCATGGAGAAGGACCATGCCATGATTGCGGTGACTTCGCCATGAGATACGTTTACGGCATAGCGTTCCGCGGCGAGGAGTTCATCATGGTGTTCAATCCCCGCCGGGGCGGATGGGAGATGCCGGGCGGGAAGATCGAGGAAGGCGAGTCCGACCTGCAGGCGATGGTGCGGGAGTTCCGGGAAGAGGTCGGGTGGGAGTTCGTGGCCGTCGCCTCCACCGACGTCGAAGGGGTCAGTGTCTTTGCCGGGGAGCTGGGCGGGCCGGCGCCATCGGGAGAGATGGAGTGGAAGGCCTTTCGCGAACTTCCGGAGCGCCTATCCTTCCCTCTCGTGGAGTACATGCCGCTCATCGCCTGGGGCAGGGAGGCCGTGGAGCGCCACAGGGCCCTTCAGGCAGGGAGCGCGACCGCTTAAGGATTAAATACTAGGATGGGAATTGGCTTAAACCTCGCCACCTAAACGCTATTCAGTTCACAATTGGAGGTTTCATCATGGCTCGTATGCACGCCAGGAGGAGGGGCAAGTCCGGGTCCCAGCGCCCGTTGATCACTGAGAACCCGGCATGGGTCCCCCTCAACAAGGAAGAGATAGAGGAAATGGTCATCAAGATGGGGAAGGACGGTGTTCCTTCCGCTCGCATCGGCCTTCTTCTTCGCGACCAGCACGCCGTACCCGACGTCAAGCTCGCTACTGGAAGAACGGTCCTGGACATCCTGAAGGAGAATGACCTGCAGCCGACCATCCCGGACGACCTGATCGCCCTGATGAGGAGGGCTATCAACCTGCAGACCCACCTTCAGGAGAACAAGAAGGACCTCGCCAACAAGAGGAACCTTCAGATGGTGGAGTCCAAGATCCGCCGCATCGTGAAGTACTACAAGCGCGAGGGAAGCCTTCCCGCGGACTGGCAGTACTCCATAGCCAACGCCGAGCTCCTGATCGAGTGAGCGCGTATGGACCCAGGCACTCAGTTGCCTGATAAACTCCTTTCCCGCATTTCTATTGCCAAGGCGGAGCTGGAGCGTGCTTCGGAGGTCCGCCTTGTTTCTCATTACGATGCCGATGGCATATCCTCGGCTGGCGTCATGTGCAACGCCCTGATACGGGCAGGCAAACGCTTCCACGCCACCATGACTAAGAGTCTCACCGATAAGCTCATCGCCGAGGCGTCGCCAGGATGCGAGACCATGGTCTTCAGCGACATGGGCTCGTCGCATCTCGAGACCTTGGAAGGACTCAATTGCAAGGTCATCGTGCTCGATCACCATTCCCCTCAGAAGGACTCCGAGAAGGTGGTGCATGTAAACCCCCACCTGGCGGGCATCGATGGCATGACCTCGGCGTCAGCGTCGGCGGTGTGCATGCTGCTCGCCGCCAATATGGACGAACGAAACTGGGACCTGCTGCCTATCGCCTTTGCCGGGATCGCCGGCGACCGGCAGGCCATTCGCGGCCTCTCCGGTCTGAACCTGTGGCTGTTCGAAGAGGGACGAAAGCGGGGGGTAGTAGAGGTCCGCTCAGGCTCAATGCTTCCCGAGGGCCCTCTGCTAACCGGGTTGGTCGGATCGACCGACCCCTACATCATCGGGGTCTCCGGCTCCCCCGAGGGCACCAGGGCGTTGCTTTCCGAGGCAGGGATCTCCGAGGACGCGGACACCGACAAGCTGGACGTCGGCATACGGATGAAGCTGTCTTCCCTCATCGCCCTCCGCCTGACCGCCCAGGGAACGCCGATGAGCACCCTGGACGAGGTGGTGCACGAGCGGTACTTCTTTCCCCGGTGGGGCATGAGCGCCGACGCCCTGGCCGGCCTCCTGAACGCCTGCGGACGATCGAATAACGAGGGTGTGGGCCTCGCCCTATTGCTCGGCGACCCGTCGGCCATGGAACAGGCCCGAAAGCTGAGGCAGACATATGTCGACGAGGTCCAGGCTTCCCTGAGGACAGTAGTACGGAACGGGGTCGCTCAGATGGTCAACATCCAATACTTCATCAACGAGAACCTTGGCCTCTCTGGCATCCTTAGCGGGGTCACCATGCAGTACTTCGGGAACCGCGACAAGCCGACCCTGGCCCTCGCCGAGTCGGGGGACGAGATCAGGATCTCCTCCCGTGGCACCTTCGATCTCTTGGAAAAGGGCGTGGACCTGGCCGCGGCGCTAAGGGAGTGCGCGCAAAAGGTCGGAGGCGTGGGCGGCGGCCACCGCATCGCTTCGGGCGCCACGGTGCCCAAGGGCCGGGAGAAGGAGTTCCTCGACCTCGTGGATAAGATGGTCGGAGAGCAGAAGGCCCAGAAGAAGGACGCCGGATGATCAGCGCCAGGTGACGACCACTTCATCGGTCCGGTAGCGCTGGTCGACCTTGGTGTCCTCCACGGTCATGCGCACACCGGCTTTGTGCATCAGCATGCCGGTCCATGCGATCATGGCTCCGTTGTCAATGCACAGCCGAGGCTCGGGAACGAACATCTCCGCTCCCCGATCATGGGCCATCTTCGTCACCATGGCTCGAAGGCGCTTGTTCTGGACGACCCCACCGCCGAGGAGCACCTCTCTCTTCTCGATGTGCGCCATCGCCCTCTCAGTAACCTCGGAGAGCATGGCGAAGCAGGTCTCCTGTACCGAGAAACAGATGTCCTCCAGCCTCTCGCCCTTGGCCCGATGGGCGATCGCCGCGGTCATGATGCCCGAGAACGCCAGGTCCATCCCCTTCACCGAGTAGGGAAGGTCAAGCAGCTTGTCGCCCTCCAATGCCAGCTTCTCGATCTTAGGTCCGGCGTAGTAACCCAGACCGAGTTCTCGACCCAGCTTGTCGAACATGTTGCCTATCCCGATGTCCAGCGTCTCCCCGAAGATGCGGTACCGGCCGTTGGTGAAAGAGATGACCTGGGTGTTCCCGCCCGAAGCGTACAACAGCACGGGGTCGGTGCAATCGGTCTTGGCTACCCCGATCTCAAGGTGCGATATGCAGTGATTTACCCCAACGATGGGGCGGTCCAGGGATAGGGCGAGAGCGCGGGCGGCGGTGGCTACTGTCCTCAGGCAGGGGCCGAGCCCGGGACCCTGAGAGAAGCACACCACATCGACGTCCTTCATTCCGACGCCGGCGGCCTGGAGGGCCTTCCGGATGAGGGGCACGACGACCTCAGAGTGGTGATTGGCGGCCTCCCGGGGGTGGATGCCTCCCCTTTCTGGACGATACATGTCCAGCTCGTTCGCCAGCACGTTGGCCTCCTCGTCCACGATCCCCACCCCGCAGGTGTGGGCTGTGCCTTCGATCCCCAGACAGATCATGTTCTTAGGTCGCCTGCTCACGCCTTGACGCCGTTACCGGCTAGCTCGTTTAAACGGGCCATGATGGCGATGGCACCTTCAGTGACCTCGTCATCGACCACTAGGATAGGAGTGTGCTTACCCAGGATCTCATAGTACGCGGCCTCGGCTAATCCCTCGGCGGTAGAAGTGTCCACGTAGCTGACGCTCAAGCCAGCGGGGACCCTCTCCTTGATATAATCGCACTTCTGACAACCCGGTTTGGTGAAGAGTAATATCTCTGGCATCCAAATCTCAACCCCATAATGGGGGTGGGATTAATAGGTTTTCATAGCGACAGTTTTACTGGTGGGAAGCGTCGGCAGCTCTTTCCCTCGCTGATCGTAACACCAGAATATGCGAACACCGGCTGTATGGCGACCGTCGTGCGGCCTTTGCCTCAACATCCCCTTTCCGCTACCGGGAGTGAGCTCTTCATCAGGCGCATCTTCGACGATCGCTGAAATCTCTGCCCAAAGGCCGATGACCCGATGCGGGGATCGGGACGACCTGTATGGGAGCTGCAAGAAGGGCGTTCGGCACCTCTGGCCTGGCTTAGGAGAGCAAGAAGGACTCCAACGGGTTGAAGGCCGTGACCTCATCTGTCGATGGGGCGAAGGCCGATCGGCCCATAGGCCAAAGTGAGATATCTGGGCAATAGGTAAAGGATATCGCGCGGCTGAGGCTACTCAAATAGGCACACCAGGGGCTTAGCTTACTAGATCGAGCATGACCCAAGAATAATCCTCGGATGTTCAGTAACTTCTACGGCAAGATGTTGATCTAAAAATCGGTGATCTCTCCCAAGCTTGTGTAAGTGTGTATCTCTGGTCGGCATCCAGACATTTCCTGGATATCCTCGATGCACTTCCTCATCGGAACCCTGAACTCTATCGGAACGACCATGCCGAGGTGGAACCCCCTCGAAATGACATCGCTTGCCCTGATGACCGAATCCTCGGGGGAGGCGAGGCTCTCCAGCGATTCAACGATCTCATAGCCTATGAAATCATTGAATTCTTTGACGGTTATTATCGCTTCATTTTCCTTCAGAGTGTATTCGACCTCTGCGATAGGTTTTTCCTTTCTCATTTGACGACATCTCTGGGATGCCACGAGTTCGATGATAGCGAGGTTAGCCATGCCGGGGAAAACGGATTACTTCCTTATTTAATATCGGAAAGGATAATACTTACTCCGAGAGCGAGCGACCGTATTCATATTCCTCAGCTCCTTCACGGATGCGGCGAGGGATTGCTCGTGATCGCTTGCCTTTGTTCTGACGTTGGTGAAAAATAGGAAGAAAAAGAATCCTCGACCATACGGGCCGAGTTGGTTGCTGTTCATCCGCTACCGAGGAGGAAGTACAGCGAAGTTGCTTGCAGCATCCCATCGTTGAAGGGCTCAGTCCTCTTCCCTGACCGTTCCGATCTCTTCCTTCGATAGCTGATTTCGGACGGTGACTTCCTTTCCTCTCTCGGTTAGGGACCTGAGGTTGGACGCCGTGTTGGGATACGCTACGCCCTTTTCATCGACAAGTTCTGCCCTGTTGTACAGGAGGTCGATGCTATTGCTTGCTTCTTCTGGCGTCTTAAAGTCCTTCGGTTCAAAGGACTCCGAACTTATGCGTATCGGGGCCATTTGTTTCACCTCGACGTGGGCGTGCGGAGCGCATCCTTATTTGTAATTGTCTCTGAGGTGGCCGCGTGATGCCTCAATCAACCTTTTTGCTCCATGGTCGCTCAGGTTCAGAGTCCGAGGACATGGGCGGTCCATCTTCGTCAGATTACTAGATCAGGGCGTGAACGTTTCCCGAGAGTAATTTTATCCTAACAACGACGACAGCCCCAATCGCTCAGCATTTCAGCAGTTACCAGGAAGGGATTTATGATGTGATGATTTGTAATGATCAGCTGAAACGAGACTATGCGCCCTTTGTTGAACTAATCAATTCATAAGCCTTCATGTGGGCAGTACATGGATCGAATAACTTGATAGATCCGAAGGCATCTCCCCGATGAGCCAGCCGTTGGATGTGGTCTCGCTATAGAAGTAATTGCCTCCATCGTATCGTACATAGCTACCAGAATACTCGGTACCCTCAACGCCGACGGCCATATGCCCTACAGCCCCTTGTGTCGGCAACAGTTCTAGGAGAACCACACTATCATCTATTACCGGGGCTTTCAGAAGTGAGGCAAAGAGCGTGGAGTGGTCCTTGCAATCTCCGACGTCATCGACCAATGTCTCCACCGGATAACGGGGATAATCCACGTCATTGGTCGTATTCTCGTCCGTCCCGTAAGGTATGTTCTGTACGAAGGACAGGACGAATTGGGCAGTATCGTATCCGCTTGTCACAGAATCGTTCTTCAGCTCCTGAGCTATTCGATCCACGACCTCATCATTTGCCGTCACATAGGATGAGTAATCGGTGGTACGGGCCTGGTTCTTGTATTCGGCAAATAAGGGCTCGGGGATGGTAACGTTGATGGTCCAGACTGAGTTCGAATCATAGGGATATATCCATGAATAGGATGCCGAGAAATTGCCGACCGCATCCGTGATCTTCTGGCCGCCACCACTGGTATCGGTCGTGTTCAGAGATATCAAGCCGTGCGATATGGCCATTACCATGAGCAACAATACGAGTATGACCGTTATTGCGACGAAAATAACCGCACTAGCAACCCAATGCTTTTTCGGAGGCAATGAGCGCGAGCTACCGTATTGTGAACCGTCAGGGTCCGATGATGTGCTCGTTGGAATCGAAGATTTATACTGAGCATCTGGGACCGAGGGAGGCGTTGATGACGATTGCGCTGTTCCCTGAACAATTCGCGCTCCACATCTGTGACAGAAGATTGCGTGTTCTTGGACATTGATTCCACAATTAGAACAATAAGCCAATCGAGCCACCTCTGAAAGCGATTTAGTTCATGGCATTATAATAGGATTATGAATAATACCTCCTCTTTGACGACTAATAAAAAGTGATTCTAATAAAAAAGGCCATTATCTTGATCCGAAGGCAGAATGGAAACGAAAATGGAATGATTAAGAGGTTTTAGATGGTACATCAAAGTCGAACCCTGCCCCATCGAGGTGGCTGTTACCATTGATTGGCGACATTGGATAGCCAGTCACCTTATCTATCACGTAGTAGAAGCCCATCATGTAGGCATATTCGCTTCCAGCTGCTGTTAATTGCACCCTGAAGTGAAGTCCGTGTGTAATGCAATCGCCAGCATAGGACCAAGTGATGGAGTAAACCGGAGTGCTAAGGCCATTGACACTGACCATGTTGGGTTCGAGCAACGTCTCAGTGCCGGTGGAATCATTGACCAGCCACACCCTTTCAACGAACGGGAAATCGAGCACCGAGGTCACATACCCGCTGTATTGGGGATAGACGCAATGGTCGGTGAAGGTGAAGTCATAGATGCCACCTTCTGTAAAAGGGAACGTTAGATTGGTCGTCGATTCTGTCTGGAATATGGACCAACTTGCCAGAAATTGGGCCCCCTGGTTCCCTAAGACTGTATAGTTCAGGGATAACCCATCACCGATCTGCGCCCCCGTGTCCATATCGAAGGGGACGAATTTAACCTCCTGGATACCCAGCGCCCAGGTGGTCACAGCGATCGAGATATTGTGGTACGCCATACTGGACCCGTCGTAAGTCCACGTGCAGTTGGCTACCGATGCATGATCGATCAACACGCCACGGCAGCCGCCTTCGTATGGACTAAATAATGCAGTCACAGGCGCCCCCGAACCGAAGGAAGAATTGACCATGACCTTCTCGGGCGATAAGCTGTGGAAGTATGCCATGATCTCAATATGGGTTGCATTGGACTGATCAGCCACCCAGATGCTAAGGCCGCCCGCGCAGGGCTGAGCGTATCTTGGTTGCGCAAACGGATACAAGCTCATATCGCCGAATGGCAGGTTTTCAAACGTCATATTGACGCGCGGTTCACTCTTATCCACTTTCGCACTGCTGTCCGATACCGTAGGCACGGCAGCATTACCGCCATCGGGCGCAGCCGCATCGTTATTAGTTCGATCGTCACGAGAGCCATTGAAGCCGCTGGAATTACTGGAGTCGTATCCGGCCCTCTGGGCGTTCAAAAAGGTCGCTCCTGCCGCAACTCCAACCAATCCGATAACGACAACGATGACCGAGGAGATCACCAATGTCTTCTTTTCCATCTTCCCATCTCGTGGACCTTTGGTCCAAGACATGTATCCAGATCACTAGTATTTACGGCTTTATCTTTTTTGATATTTATAATGGTCTCTTTTAGACTCCCCGTTTGCTCGATGCCGTGTGAGATGTCCGATCACTATTCGTCTCTAGTTCGACCTCATGATCGCTTTAAAAAACCTATCCGAACCCTCTGACCTGCCACCTTTCTACCTGGATAGGCACCACACACAACATTTATCGTCTCTCCTCCAACTGAAAGCATTCGTTCGCCGCATGGACGTTTGAGCCCCCCGATAACTCCGCTGCGGTGACCATCCAGCCCATCCTCGCTTCCCTTAGGTGCTAGGCATTGAGCTGGATGAACTTCTCCCGAGAATCGCTGCTCATCCATCTTCCCCAGGGGCCATTTCTTCCATTGCCAAGAGGTCTTCTTTGAACAAGTACCCGCAGAAGGAGCAGGCATCGGCTCCTAACGGGTTAACGGCTCCGCATCTAGGACATAACATTTCCAATTTCCCCGGGGCCCTCTTGTTCAGGCACCTCTTCAAGATGTTGGTCTGAGAATCTTGTTATGTTACTAGATACTCAGAATTAATCCTCTGATACCATTTGCCGAAAGGAATCGAGGTAGGCATTCATTATCGGATGAACACACTTACGACAATGACGGCATCTCACATCGGATTAATTCCTATGGATTCCTCAAGGTCCATTCCATGCCTCGATTGATCCCATTAACAATGAATACGACAGTACGCCTGTAATAAATCAAAATCATTCCACGGGCCGTCATCTAGCTTGACGATTAATTATAGAAATTGCCTAGAAAATTGTATCCTGAAACTTCAGGTGAAATTGTTGAATGCATTATCCACGCCCTAACATTCTTATCACCAGATAGTAATGAATACGCATGAGGTGGGGAAGCAAGCAACATTTTACCGGCACAGGGATTTTCTGCCTGGTAATGGGTATAGCCCTGCAATGGCCGGGCACGATGTGGTTAATGACGGCGTTCAACAACATGATGGTTTGCCTTTACGTATCCGGTGCAGGCTTCCTATTCATAAGTCTAGGGATCGTCATCCTCGTTATCAACAGCCTTAGAGTGGAATGAGCCAGGAGTACGCTGAGTGTTCTCCTCACCCTATCCACTCACTGCATGATCGCTGCGTACAGCTTGCAATAGCCCTATGGCATGCGGCGAATCATGAAAGCTCGACAGCCTGACCCTTCGGCAGATACGGTGGACCGGGCCATAGTTCTATTATGTAATGGGGTGGGGAGCGGTTATATCCCTCCATCCCGATTCGGTGATGGATGGGACGATGGGATCGAAATTCATAGCTCAATGTAAGGCCTGCGGGTTCCGTTCGGAGGAGCTGTACGCTGGCTTCGGTTTCCAAGGAGCAGGGGACCACTACATGTGGCCATCCATATGCCCCAAGTGTCACAGCTTCGGTCTCAAGGACCAGAGGCATCCCCCGCAGAACTGCCGCCGGTGCAAGGCGGAGGTGGTGTTCTACGGTTCGGAGGATTTCTCCAAGAAGTACTATCCAGATATCACCAAGGTGGAGCCGGTCGGAGAGGATACCTCTAGGAACATAATGGATGGCAGGCATGTATGTCCTCAGTGCGGGAAGGTGACCCTGACCTTCGAGTCACGAGGGGACTGGGCCTGAGGCTAGGCACACGACCCTGCTCCGACTTTATTCGCGGTCGCCATCCTCAGTGGTCTCTCGGGTCTTGCTCATCGTGCTGTTAGTTTTTTCAAGTCAACGTATAAAAATGGATAAATAATCAAATTTTCCGCTCTTCGAGCGGTAACCATATAAATATGACGGGCTACGAAGGGCTCTTTGATGAAAAACAGGGCAAATGAGCGGACCGCTTGCTGTGAGAGGCCTTCCGTAGGAGATGCTGGCCGATGTTCCCATGGCAGCGAGTGTTGGCCGAGCATGAGGTCGACGGGGAGGGAAGAGATTGCCCCGTAGATTCCCCTTGGCCAAGTTTACCGGTGTCGGGCTTTTTGTCCTGGGCAGCATAGTGCTGGCCTTCTCCATAGTAGGGTTGGTGCCGGGTAACCAGCCGGATGAGGCTGGCGCGGTGATCTTCACCTACTTAATGATCGATATCCTGATGCTGTTCGTGGCCACCTTCATGGTCTCAGCGGGCATGTTCTTCTATATCTACGGGGGAAGCTGGAGGGGCTCCAGAGAGCTTAGGCATCGCAGATCGTGATCCTCCGCTTGCAACACCGCTGACGATTCATTCCTCAGCATCGCGGCAGAGAAGTGAGTACCATCTCCCCCGACATGATCGAGCATGAGGTCCAGTAGGCAGTGAAGTCAGAGGCAGCATTGTACGATTTCTTCATGGCAAAGGAGATGAAGGTCTCCGACCACGATGCATATAATCTTCTCAGATTGGTGGACGAAATGTGCTATCAGAACAGTAAGCCATCGAGGACCACTAACGGAAGGTGAAGAATGAGGCATAGGCTCCCATCTCCGAAACCAACTGGGTGCTATCGCGGTCGAGGACAAAGTAGTTGCGGACATCAACATGTCCCCGGAGGACCTAGACAGGCTCTCCGTTTTTTAAAACGGGACTGGCGACAGCTCCCTTGGCGCTCCTTTATTGGGCTGCGGCGACCGCCGTCGCCGTGCATCTGGCTCAATGAACGATCCGTCCACTCAGCATGCTGGTCGCCAGCGAAAAGGATATAGACCAGAACGATATATGGACAAATCCCGCATGGGACGGGCTCATGGTCTAGTGGCTATGACGTCTCCCTGACACGGAGGAGATCGCCGGTTCGAATCCGGCTGAGCCCACTTTTCTCATTTCACCATTGTCTGATCCGATTGAAGGACACCTGATTGTTCTTCGCCTGATGCGTACTCCTTCGCTCTTCGATCAGTATGGCCAGACATCTCGACCGTGCTGTTGCTCATCGCCGAGGAAGCTACCCACATCACTGGGTGGACCCCTAGGAATGTCATGTAAACATGAAAATCTACAAGGGCAGCCGATGCAGTCAACGTTGAGTCCATTATCTAGTCTCGTTTTTTGTAATATTACGTATTCGATGAATGTACGGTATTTGTAAAAAAATAAGATAAAACATTATAACATTGGTAACAAGTCACCATTTTGTCTCTCTAAAATTATATCGCATAGACAAACGTCTATTTGATGAGACGGTAGATTTATCTATTGAATCGTTGCTGTCCATTTTGCGGTCGAGAAGAACTCGGGTGGCAGCAAGATGAACGGCAAACACACGAATGAAATGAGGGATAAGGTGGAAAGAGGCATGATCGACAAGATGGCCGATCCCTCCCCATCGCTCATGGACCAGATGAGGGAGATTAGCGCTGTCGAATACGTCCTCAAGATCCCAAGGTCGATGGACCCCAAGGTGGCGGAGATGATTAACCTGAGGCACAAGCAGTTCGTGGAGGAGGAGATCAGGCATTTCACTCAGGCCCTGAGATATGCCGAAGACTCATCGGCCGAGCGCGGAGCAGCTTCTCGTCGGTCCCGTACGGATTGAACCGTGTCCGGACCGCATCTCCTTTCTTTATTTTACACTCACTTTGATAGCGAACTTGTAGGCGATTATAATCCTGGATAGCCCGTGGACGGCAGCGAATCTGGGATGCATATTGACAATGATAACTAGTCGGAAGTAGAAAGGAAAGAGAAAGGGTTTGAGAGAGAGCCATCATCCTCAGTGGATGGGTAGGCCCATCTCAACGAGCCTGTTCACGGCCTTGTCGTAGACCCCCAGATACTCCTGTGTGGGGAGGACCTTATTCACGTCGTAGCACTCCCTGAAGCTCTTGCCCTTAGGAGCCTTGGCGTAGTCCTTCTCATAGCTGCTGATGAGAGTCTCGAGTATCTCGTTCACTTTGGAGATCTTCATCCCCGCCGTAGCCATCGCGGCCTCTCCCATGATCCTGGCCTCCATACCGGTGGTGTAGTCCTGCACCACGCCCTTGGCCGCCGCGGACCCGGACAGCAGTTCCCTGCCGGAAGCGGTATCGGTGATGGCCTGGGCAGCTGTCTCCAGCAGGCACATTTCCGTGCACGGGCCGGCAATCGGGTAGTATTGATTGGCCAGGAGTAGGCCGGTGTTGGCATCGATCGCCGCGGCAGCATGAGCGGCCACCTGCAGCGTCTCCCTTGCCGTGGTGATACCCCACCGGATGTGGATCGGCCCATCGAGGTGGAAGCTTCCGGAGAGCAGCGAGAACGATGCCAGAGTGGTGGCGATGTCGCAGATCGCAGTCTCCTCCACCCCGCCGGTGTATCCGCCGAAAATGGGCATCTGCTCGACCATTATGGTATCCCCGTGTGCGGTCCACCCGGCGATCATGTTCAGACCGGCCATATCGATCTTTAGCTCGTTGAGCTGCGATACCTCGTGAGCATCACAGTTCCTCTGACCTCCAAGGAGGTCCCCAGCGAGACGGCCCGCTGCGGACAGCGGGGTCTCAGGGCCCTATATGGCCATGTGCGGCCGGCCAGCCCTGGTGCGAGCCTCCCGGACCGCCCGGAGCTCGGCCATGGTGGCCCGTATCTCCCAGGGAGTGTTAGTCTTGGCAGGGTGACCTTCGATGGTCGCCATCACGCCGTTGACCAGGGTATCCACGGTGGATTCCTGAGCGTAAGATTGCATGACCTGGATGAATATATCCTCGGAAACGGGGGCACCGGTAGGTCCGCCCTGGATGAGGGGTTTGATTGCTTCGTTGCCGTGCCTGGGGTTGAAGTAAGCGGCGTCGCGCCCCTCGCCCATGACCAGGCGCTTGGGAGCCCTCTTGATGCCTTCTTTGACCTCTTCCTCGGTGATCTTGATGACCTTTCCGGTGTCAGCGTTGTACATACCGGTCGTAACCAGCATCTCCATGCCGGCCAGGAACAGGTTGTTGATCAGCTCCTTGTCCTCAGGGATGATCTCCTTGCCGAAGTTGATGTTGTACTTCTGCCGGATGTTCATCAGGTTCATCGGGAGGATGTTGTAGTCGAACTCCTTCTCAACGACCTTTGGGCCCTTCACCGAACGCTCGTATGCCTCGAAGATATCGACTGGCTTGCTTGCTGCCATTATTTTCACCCCTTCATGAGCTGATCCACGATGGCGGCGGCCTCGGCCCCTGACGGGCAGTAGGCGTCTCCCCCTATACTCTTCACCCATTCCTCGTTGCAGGGGGCACCACCGAAGATGCTCTTGACCGTCACCTTCTCTTCCTTGAGCATCTCCATAATCTCCTTCTGACCGACCACGGTAGTGGTCATAAGGGCGGAAGCTCCGATCACGTCTGCTTTATTGGTCTTCACAGAATCGACGAAGGTCTCGATCGGGACGTCCCGGCCTAGGTCGATGACCTTATAGCCAGCACCGGTCAGCATGGCCGCAACGACGTTCTTGCCGATCTCATGGATGTCTCCGATAACCGTACCAATGACAACTGTGCCCTTGGTCGCGACGGCAGCTCCCTTTAGGTGGGGCTCGAAAATCTTCAACGCCGCTTCCATAGCGTTCGAAGCGGCGAGTACCTGCGGAAGATAGATCTTCGCCTCATCGAACTTCTGGCTGACGACTTCCATGCCCTTTCCCAGACCGTTCTCCACGGCCTCCGCCGGAGGAATCCCTGCGTCCAGTGCCTCCTGGGCGGTCTTCTTGGCCAATTCAACGTTCCACGTTTCTATTGACTTCTGAAGATTTGCTAATATCGTTCCTTTATCCATGAAGCTCTCCTATTGTATGCATATGCATTCAACTATTAAAGGATATCAGTAATTCAGTTAGACTATGCAATTATTTATGAAATGAGCGTACCAATAGACAAATCATCATATCTGGCTTCCTAACGAAGAACATCAACACGAAAAAGGGATCATCACCGCATATATTAAGTATAGAAGATTATCAGATGCAAAAGTAGTATATTGTATGCATAAAGATGCCAAAAGATACAAATATCGACAAGCCTTTCGTTTTATTAGCAAAATGTGCAAAAGGATCGCGCTCATCGATCTGAAACGAGGAATGATATGACAACCGCCGAGTCTGCAAGGAAGGAATTGTCCGACGCGATCGTCGCGTACAACAAGGATAGGGTAGTGACCGCCGTTCAAAACGCCAGGACCGTACTCAAGCCTCAGGAGATCATCGACGCGCTGGCCTCCGGGATGAACGAGGTCGGGGTACGGTTCGAACGGGGGAAGCTCTTCCTCCCTCACGTCATGGTCGCCGCGGACGCGATGACCATGGGAGTGAAGGTGATCGAAGGTGATCTGCCCAAGGGTGCCAGCAACGGTGGCCTCGGAGTAATCGTAACTGGGACGGTGGAGGGCGATGTCCACGATATCGGCAAGTCGATCGTATCGACGATGCTCCAGTGCGCTGGGTACAAGGTGTTCGATCTGGGGCGGGATGTGCCAATAAGGAATTTCATTGAGAGCGTGAAGGAGAACAATGCATGCATGGTCGGGATGTCCGCCCTCATGACCACCACCATGCAGAGCCAGAAAGAGTGCATCGACCTCCTCAAGGAGGAGGGGCTGAGAACCAAGGTCAAGGTCATGGTCGGAGGGGCACCGGCGACCCAGGCTTGGGCGGATAAGATCGGCGCGGATGGTTATGGGGAGAATGCCAGTGAGGCAGTCCACAAGGCCAACGAGCTGCTCGGCAACAAGTGAATGCAAAGGAGGAAAACGATGGCGACTGAATACGCGCTTCGCAGGGGAGATGGCAAACGTCTCCATATGAGCAAGGAGGAAATCAGGGACGGCCTAGAGGAAGGGTCGAACATCGCGGCCGATCTGGGTTCGATCTCACCCCTGACCAGCAATGATCTCGACAAGCTCGCCGAGATCCTGATGATGCCTGGCAGGATGGTCGGGGTGGAACATGGGATGGAGGTCCCGGTCACCCATGACATTGGGACCATCAGGCTGGATGGGGATCAGGGCAACAGTGGTGTGGGAATCCCATCCAGCAGGCTGGTAGGGATGATGTTTCACGAACGGGCCATGGGCGCGGACACCATGGAACTCGGCCACATCGATTACAGCTTCAAGCCGGTCAAGCCAGTGATCGCCAACGAGATGCAGGCAATGGAGGTCGTCCAACAGAACATGATCGTTCCCGTTCTGTACGGAGCCATGCCCAACATGGGCCTCTACTATACCCCGGACGGTCCCTTCGAAAACCCTGGCGACCTCATGAAGGCCTTTAAAATCAAGGAGGCCCAGGAGTCCACCGAGAAGGCTGCCGAGCACCTCACCCGAGACATCGTCTGGATCATGCAGCGGATGATGAAGGCTGGTGCCGACGGGGTCAACTGCGATACGACCGGTGCCGCCGGCGATGGTGACTTCTACGCCACCGTTCATGCTATTGAGGCATTGAGAAAGCAGTATCCCGAGATGTACATCGAGGCCGGGATGGCCGGGGAGATGGTCCTGGGCATGCACGGCGAGCTTAAGTATGACGGTCAGACCTTGGCCGGGCTGTGGCCCCATGAGCAGGTTAAGGTGGTGGCCAAGGCCGGCGCTAATATCTTCGGGCCTGTGGTCAACACCAACACCAGCAAGTCCACCCCCTGGAACCTGGGTCGGGCGGTAACCTTCGTCAAGGCCGCGGTCAAGGAATCACCAATCCCCTGCCATGTCAATATGGGCATGGGCGTGGGCGGTATACCTATGTTCGAGACGCCGACCATCGATGCCGTCTCTCATGCCAGCAAGGCCATGGTCGAGGTCGCCGGCGTCGACGGCATATAGGTTGGGGTCGGCGACCCGATGGGTATGCCGATCACTCATATCATGACCAGTGGTATGAGCGGAATCAGGGCTGCCGGGGACCTGGTGGCCAGGATGGAACTTGCTAAAACGATGAGGATCACCCAAGCCAAGGATTACGTGGCTAAGAAGCTAGGCGTTTCGACGATGGACCTCAGCGACGAATATGTCATGAGAGAGGTCAGGGAGCAGCTCGGAATCGGGGTGATCACCTCCGTGACCGGAGCTCCCAAGGGCCTTGCCGCCAAGATGAACATAGAAAAGCTTCTGGACATCAAGATCAACTGCTGTGAAAAGTTCAGAAAACAGCTGGCTTGAGGATGATGGTCTCACCAAACCCCTTCCCTTTTTCTTAACCTACTGAGCGGGAGGCGATCCGAGCGATATCGATTCGGACCTCGGCCGAGCGGAGAGGCTCGACATAAGTCGAAACAACCTAGCCGAAAATGGATATTTGGTCAATCCCGTTGCTTGTTTGTAGACAATAGACCATATTTTTAAATAAATAGTAGGCATATCAGTTATTACTGCATACATAAGCATGCAGGAGGATGTAAAATGGCTCAGCACTACTATCCAGGAAGGCAGATTCTGGATGGGGTCAGTTTAGAGCTCTTCTCTTCAGAAGGACTCAGGGCCATCGACTATGCCACCATGGAGATCCTACAGGACCCCGGTATCCAGGTTTCGGATGCCGAGGCCCGGAAGATCTTCAAGGATGCGGGCTGCGAAGTCGATGAGAAGACCCATGTGGTCAAGATCCCTCAGTACCTCGTAAGAAGAGCCCTGATGACCGCCCCCTCCAGGTTCACCCTCTATGGGCGCGATAAGAAGAACAAGCTGATACAGGAGCACCTCGGCAAGGTGCACTGGACCTGCTTCGGTACCGGCATCAAGATGTGCAACTACATCAGCAAGGGCCAGTACCAGACCGTCGACTCGACGGATAAGGACCTGGCGAACACAGCGAAGCTGGTCGACTGGGCCGAGAACATCGATTACTTCTCCCTAGCAGTATCGGCCAGAGATTGGGCGGGGAACGGCAAGGAAGATGTTCACGAGATGTACACCTCGATCATGAACACGACCAAGCACTTCCACCACATCGATCCGGTCGGAGAGAACGTGGAGTATTACTTCGACATGGCCAAGGCCTACTACGGCGGCGATGAGGAGGAGGCTCGCAAGAAGCCGATCTTCTCCATGCTCCTTTGCCCAACGAGCCCGTTGGAGCTGAGCAGCAACGCTTGCCAGGTCATCATCAAGGGCGCTCGCTACAGCATACCTACGAACGTCCTAAGCATGGCCATGTCCGGAGGTTCCGCCCCCATATTCCTGGCGGGAACTCTGGTCACCCACAACGCCGAGGTTCTGGCGGGCATTACCCTGTCCCAGCTGACGGTCCCCGGGTCCCCGGTCTGGTACGGTAGCTCCACCACTACCTTCGACGTGAAGAGAGGCACCGCCCCGGTCGGCTCTCCCGAGCTCGGCATGATCAGCAGCGCGGTGGCGAAACTAGGGCAGTACTACGGGCTGCCGACGTATGTAGCTGGCATATAGGCTGATGCCAAGCTCCCTGATGCGCAGGCGGGTCACGAGAAGACCATGACCAATCTTCTCCCCGCCATCGCAGGTGCCAACACCATCTATGGTGCTGGCATGCTGGAGCTTGGCATGACGTTCTCTATGGAACAGCTAGTGATAGACAACGACATCGTCAGCATGACCAAGAAGGTCATGCAGGGAATCCCGGTTACCGAGGAGACTCTGGGCGTGGAGGCCATCAGGAAGGTGGGCATTGGTAACAACTTTCTTGGCCACAAGACGACGATGGCGAACATCGACCTACCCTCTGACCCCATGGTGATCAACCGTGACATGATCGGGGACTGGATGATCGCTGGCAGCAAGGACATGGCCGCCGCGGCCCATGATAAGGTTGTCCAGATCATGAAGACCCACGTCGTGCCGCCGATCGACGCTGACATCGTGAAGGACCTCAAGGCCATCGTGGAGAGAGGAGACAAGGCGTTCAAGGGGCAGCACTGAAGGGTGGTCACAATGGCAACAAAAGAAGCAATCATTGAAATGGCCAGGAAAGCGGTCCTGGAGTACGATCAGGATGCCGCCGTCGAGGCGGCCAACGAAGCGATTAAGGCGGGCGTCAACCCGGTGGAGATCATTCAGAACGGCTTCACCAAGGCTATGAACGAGGTCGGCGACAAGTATGGGGCCAAGCAGCTATTCCTGCCGCATGTCATCGCCGCATCGGAGACCATGACCGCGGGCATCAACGTATTGACGCCATACCTGGAGAAAATGGGAGTCAAGGAAGGCCCTGGGCTGGGTACGGTGATCATTGGGACCATCGAAGGTGACATCCACTGCATCGGGAAGGACATCGTAGCTATCATGCTAAAGATCGCGGGCTACAATGTGCACAACATCGGCAGGGATGTTCCTGTGAAGGACTTTATCACTGCGGCCCAGAAGAACAATGCCAATATCATAGGCTCCTCCGCACTAATGACCAGCACCATGGTCAATCAGATCAAGATCGAGGATCTCCTCAAGGAGGAGGGGATGCGCGATAAGGTCAAGACCATGGTCGGTGGAGCACCCGTAACCAAGGACTGGGCGACGCACATAGGTGCCGACATCTATGCCGAGAACGCATCGGATGCTATAGGCAAATTGAAGGTCGCTCTGTCCTGAACGTTTTTCCTTTCCAGGTGCACACCCGTGCACCTGGTCGTTAATTTATTTAAAAATCATGCGGAGGAGAGGTCTTGGATACAAATGTAATAGGTAACGCTAATGTGAAAAAGGTCGGTGGGGTCGATCTCGAGGCACTAAGGCAGAACGAACACAAAAAAAGAATTCGAATAGGATACATGATGGCTTTGTTCTGCGCCATCCTTTGGGGCCTCTGGTACATCCCTGGAAATGCTCTTTGGGTACTGAACCCATTCGATGACATGCTGGCGGCGATGTCGATTACCGACGGGGAGACCACTGCCCTGATCGTCACCGCAGTGCTCATCTCGGCTTTCAACGCCCTCACCGTCATCATTGCTCTGATGATATGGAACGGGGCTCTTGGCAAGTTTAGAGAGATGGGCAGGACTCTTAGGGAGATGCGCCCGTGCACGAAGTGGTTCTTTTTAGCTTCGATCTTCGGGGGCCCGGTGGCAATCCTTGGATCGTTCATCGCCATGGGCTTCGTGGGCGCCTCATTCGCCGCGGTGGCAGCCCTGTTGTACCCGGTGGTCGGTTCGGCGCTGTCATACTATTGGCTTGGCCAGAAGATCTCCAAGCGGGCAATGATGGGGATCGTGATCATCATTCTTGGTGGCTTCACGATCTATGCAGGAGGCCTGCTCAACGATATAGCCAACGGGGGCGGGTCCTTCTGGGGATACGTCGGCGGCATCATGGCAGCGTGCGGCTGGGGCATCGAAGGAGCCATCGCCAGCAAGGGACTGGATATCTCCGAACCGGACATCGGCATCACCCTTAGGTTCCTCGGTGAGAACATCATCTGGTGGGTCATCATCATCCCCATCCTCGCTCTGGCCGGGTTCCCCCTGTACACTTACGCTGCCCAGGTGTTCGATCCCCTGGTCATGGGCGTGTTGATAATGGCAGGCATCACGTTCGGTTTCTGCTATGTCGCGTGGTACAAGTCCTTCCCCCTGATTGGAGTGGGCAGAGGACAGGGTATCGGTAACCTGTACGGCCTATTCGCGGTGATATTCATCTTCCTGTTCGTCGGGCAGGCCCCGGAGTGGACGATCCTCCTCGGCGGTATCCTGTGCGTAGCAGGCAGTTTGGTGATGTTCACGGAGGAGAGCCTGGAACTCCAATCCCTAAGAGGTGAGTGATACGGCTCGCAACCGACCGATCAAGTTCCGCATCCTTGAGATATGCTCGGACGGCAAGACCCATTGGAACAGCGACATCGTCAAGACCATCCAGTCCGAATATGAGGCGAAGAGCGCCTACGCACGGGATTCGATCAACTTCGACATCATCGAGCTGGCTGCTGGAGGTATGCTGAAGGAGGTCGACGTCAAGCAGGATGATGGCACCTATAAAAAGGGCGCTTTGCTCCACAAGTACGTGATTACGGATTTCGGAATACTGAGGGCGAAGGAGTCCTGCTTCGCAGGAATATGATAAGGAGGGAAAAAATGCAATCCGAAGTAGCCCAGGCGGCATACAACCAATACTTTGCGAGCGGCATAATACCGGCCTCGGACATAGCGTACATCGTCGTCATCCTGATAGTCGCCGCCCTTGCCCTTTGGCAGGCCCGGACGTTCGCGTCCAAGTTCTGACCCTACGCTACAGGCAATAAACCCCTTTCCAACCACCTTTTTTTAAAACGATCGACTGCCCGGAATGCCTGGAACGAATCAGCTTTGGTGTGATGCGCACATGAGGGCGCAATATTGGGGAGAGGAAAATATTGCATAAAATAACACTGGTCACTAATTTGTCTATTAAATGCTTTAGTTTTATTACATATGAATACAAAAAGCAAAGAATTATAGCTGAGCTGAACAATCCTCCGATGGCAAGGGCGTAAGGAGTGTTGGTTCGGTGACCACCAGGCCTCTACAGCCACGGCAGCCGGGTTCGACTCCCGGGCACTTCGCCACTCAAACCCTAGCCGATGGTCGATATGATGGAGTACACAGCATCACAGTTCCAACGCATACGGGAGATGGGGGGCGAGCCGGACGATCTTGCCCACTTCGTATCGGCGGAGGAGAGAGACCATTCCTTCCAGGATCGTGTCGCTGCCCTCCAGAGCGAGAACCGGACCGCCATTCGGGCGATCGCCGAGACACCCGCACGGAACCCCGTTGCGTCCCTAGAGGATGAACTGGCCAAGGTCCTGAACCAACGCGGTTTCGTCGAGGTCAAAACTCCCATGATCATATCTGGGGTTTCGCTGACCAAGATGGGCATAGCCGATGGGCATCCTCTCCTCGATCAAGTGTTCTGGGTAGGTTCGAAAAAATGCCTGAGGCCGATGCTGGCGCCTAACCTCTACTTCCTGATGAGGCATCTAAAGCGCAGCATCCCCCTGCCGATGAGGCTCTTCGAAATCGGACCGTGCTTTCGCAAGGAATCGCGGGGGTCCAACCACCTCGAGGAGTTCACCATGCTCAACTTGGTAGAGCTGGGGCCTGATGGCGATGCCATGGACCGCCTAAGGGAGCATGCTGAGGCAGTCATGGGTGCCGTCCACTTGGACTACGAGCTGGTGGTCACCGAATCGGAGGTGTACGGGAAGACTTTGGACGTCGAGGTCAACGGGGTCGAGCTGGCCTCAGGCGCTGTCGGTCCCCTGCCGATGGACGAGGCCCACGGCATCACCGATCCCTGGGCGGGTATCGGTTTCGGCCTCGAGCGCATCGCCATGCTCCAGAGGGGAGAGAGGAACATCAAGAAGGTGGGCCGGAGCCTGATCTACCTTAACGGCGCACGCATCGATGTCTAGCAGGTGAGATGTTTGAAGGATAATGATCTGGACGATATTCTGAAGAGGGCATGGGACCGAGAACCGCTCTCCAACATGGACATCCAGGGACTGTTGTCGGTCGGGGAGGGCGACGACCTCAAGGAGCTGTTCCGGGTGGCCAAGGCCATCCGTCGGAGGAGCTTCGGGGACCAGGTGTTCCTGTATGGATTCGTCTACTTCTCGACCTACTGCCACAACGATTGCTCGTTCTGCTTCTACCGAAGCTCGAACCAAGAGAGCGTCAGGTACCGCAAGACGAAGGACGAAATTATCGCGCTGGCGACATCGCTGGAAGATGCTGGGGTGCATCTGATCGACCTGACCATGGGCGAAGACCCTCTGTATCGCTCGGAAGGTCGGAGGCACGCCCTTCTTGATATTATTGGAGCAGTGAACGAGGCGGTCGATGTTCCACTCATGGCCTCCCCCGGCGTGATGCCCAAGAGCATGTTCGAACCCCTCAGAGAGGCGGGTGTGGATTGGTTCGCTTGTTATCAGGAGACACACAATCGCGATCTGTTCGTCAAGCTGAGGCCGGACCAGGACTATTCCTTCAGATATAATCAGAAACTGTGGGCGCAGGATGCGGGGATGCTCGCCGAAGAGGGCATAATGATCGGAGTTGGGGAGTCCCTGCGCGATCGAGCCGACTCCATCCAGATAATGGGCAATCAGGGAGTGCGCCAGGTCCGGGCCATGACCTTCGTCCCTCAAGCTAATACTCCGATGTGGTCGATTCCCTCATCCTCGTACACGGAGGAGCTGGTCACCCTAGCAGTCATGAGGCTGGTCCATCAGGACAAGCTCATCCCCGCCTCCCTGGACATCGAGGGGATCAGGGGGCTCCAGCCCCGTCTGGACGCCGGAGCCAACGTGATCACCTCGATCATCCCTCCGTCTGAGGGGCTGGCCGGTGTCGCTCAGCATGACCTGGACATAAATACCGGCGGACGATCGGCTCAGAGCATCGAGGGGATGCTCGAGGACCTTGACATCAAGGTCGGTTCGACCTCACAGTATGAGGAACTGATCGAAGGGTGGAAGCGTACATTGAGATGCGAGGTGCCGACGTGACCACCCTTGGCGTAGTCGGTGGTAAGCTCCAGGGCATGGAAGCCGCGTACCTGGCCAAGAAGGCTGGGATGAAGGTGGTGGTACTGGACAGGGACCCGAAAGCTCCAGCCTTGGCCCTGGCGGACGAGGGCGTGGTCATCGATACGACAATGGAGAGGAAACGCACGATCGATCTGCTCACGGATTGTGACGCGGTCCTTCCGGCCAATGAGAACCTCGATACCCTGGTGGGCCTCACCAACATGCTCTCTTGTACGGACGTACCGCTGATCTTTGATATCGATGCCTATCTGCTTTCATCATCAAAGATTAGGTCCAACCAGTTCATGAAGAGGCTGGGCATCCCTCAGCCCAGGACCTGGCCGGAATGCGGGTACCCGGTCGTGGTCAAACCAAGTGGAGGATCGGGGAGCGATGGTGTGACCCGGGCCACAGACCATCGGACGATGGTCTCCGGGGTGGAGAAGATCGAGGGGCGTGGCGACGAAGTGGTGATCGAAGAGTTCCTGGACGGGCCATCAGTGTCTATCGAAGTCATCGGCGATGGTACTAACTTCATTCCCCTGGTCACAACGGAGGTCTTCCTCGATGACGCCTACGACTGCAAGATGGTGGGCTCCCCTTGGGAGGCCAGGGACGGCGGTGCGGAACCGGTGCTGATCGACGCTTCGCGGACCATGGCCCAGGCGCTGGGACTGCGGGGCATAATGGATGTCGAGGCGATCGTCGTCAATGGTGTACCAAGGGTTCTGGAGATCGATGCACGGATACCTAGCCAGACTCCTACGGCAGTCTTCCACTCCCATGGCATCAATATGGTGGACATGCTCGTGAAGATGAGCCTCGGAGAGGCGTTGGAAAAACCCTCGAGAGACGGGGCGAAGGCCGCGTTCTACGAGCACATCTCGGTCGATGACGGCATCATGAGATCCTGCGGGGAAGGCAGGTTTGCCGAGGTCAGCAGGCCGCGGATCGTTCCGGGCCTGTTCGGATCAGACGAGATGATCACCGACTACGAGCCGGGGAAGAAGAGCTGGAGGGCCACCATCATCACCTCGGCTGATGATGCCAGAGCCGCCCGTGAGAAGCGCGCGAAGGTCATCCAGGACATCATCAACAACGAGGGCATCTCTCAATACACAGACCCCCAACCAGAGGGATATGAATGACCAGGCTAACCACGAATGACATCCATGACCTTTTCCGCTCCCTCAGCGAGCGGGATGCCGATCTGCGGAGAAAGACGGGGCTCACCCTGAAGGGGCTGGCCCTCAGTGCGGTCGGCCATGCCCAGGACGGCCTAGACCTTGGCCAGTTCCGGGTCGCTGCGGTCCCCGTCGATAGTGGCCAGGGCATAATCCCGGAGTTCAGCCGCTCGGTGTGCTCCATCGTTCGCCATATGGGCATGGACGGCTTCGTGACCGCCAAGGGGGATGTGGCCGGAATCGCGGAAGCGATGGCCGGGGGAGCGGACATCGTGTTCCTAGCTGATGATGATGAGTTCATCGCCCTGAACCTGCGTGCTGGACGATTTGCGGATAACACCCGATCCACCGCCCTGGGCTACTGTGCCGCTTTGGAGGCTGCCCTGGGCGGGCTCACTGGCAGGGACGTGCTGGTCATTGGCGCCGGGAGGGTGGGGTCCTATGCCATCCCGCATCTCCAGGCCCGGGGGGCCAAGGTGTCCCTTCTGGAGCAGGACCGGGACAGGGCTGTGGAGGCCAGCAGAAGATTCGGGGTGGCCCTAGTCCTCGATGCTCGGCATGGCATCTCCCAGGCCAAGGCTATCCTCAACGCATCCCCGGCCCCCGTGCCCGGTGGATGGATCTGCGAGGATGCGGTCATATCCTCGCCCGGCGTACCCTATGCCTTCGACGAGGAGGGGGAGCGAAGAGCCATGGCCATCATCCACGATCCCCTGCAGATAGGCGTGGCGGTCATGGCTGCGTGGAGCGCAGGGATGTCCTATCATGCCATCGGCGGCCCTCAACAAGCCCCGGCCGAGGTCCTTGAATGAACGAGGTCGGCATCGCCCTGGACCTGGGCACGAGCGGGTTCCGGGGCCAGGCCGTGGACCTCAGCGACGGCAAGACTGTCTCCACAGCGATCACCGTCCGTCATCCCCTTCCCGGGTCCAATGTAATAGACCATGTCAACTTCGCGATTGAGATCGGTGAGAACGAGGCCAATTCCATCATCATGGAGGCCGTCGATCGCCTCATCGACCACCTGGGAGTGGACCCCTCAAGGATCTCCAGAGTGGCGGTGTGCGGGAACCCGTTCCAGCTGTCCCTGTTCCAGAACATCGAGATCCGGGACCTGGCCTTCGCGGGTCGAAGGAAGCTGGAAAGACTCGGCGTGGTCCCTCCCAGGCGTGACGGGGATATCCTTCAGGCCCGTGCTCTCGGACTTAAATCGAATCCTTCTGCCGAGGTCATTATCCCTCCCGCCGTCGGACACGAGATAGGAGCGGACGCCCTGGCCATGCTCCTGCTGACCGGGGCCATGGACGAGGAGCGTCCGTGCATGGTTATCGATTACGGCACCAATGCGGAGATGGCCCTGGTCGCCGACGGACAGGTGTTCACCGGATCTGCTGCGGCCGGACCGGCATTGGAAGGCCAAGAGATCGCTATGGGGATGTTAGCCGCCCCTGGTGCCATTTCCGACGTCATGATCGCCGGCGACGGATGGGTCAATCTCGTGCTGGACTCCGATCTTGCTGCACAGGAGGGTGACGAGGTCGATCCCTTGAACGGTTCGGTGAGGTCCCAGGGCATTATGCATGGACGATCCAGGGGCATCACCGGCACTGGAGTAATAGCAGCCCTGGCCAGCGGTATTGGGACAGGGTTGGTATCCTCATCGAAGATCGGGACCCCGACCCGTAACCTGTATCTTCAGGATGGGGTGACGATATCAGAGAGCGATGTATCCGAGGCGGGCAAGGCCATCGGAGCGATACGGGCGGGTTACCTGACGCTGATGAATAAGGCGGGAATATGGACCGACCAGGTCTCCACCGCCTTCATGTCCGGGGCGACCGGACTATATGTGGATGCCCGTAAAGCCCAGCGCATCGGCCTGGTCCCTCCGGGGGCGGAGCGCATCGTCCAGGTTGGCAACACATCCCTCCTGATGGCTAGGGAACTGGTCATGGAACCGACCAGATTGGACGAGCTAAGATCGTTCTCCACCCACCTGCGCGCTACCCATTGCATGTTCGCCACCTCCGAGATGTTCAAGAATATCTACTCGATCGAGCTGTCACTGTGGGCTTATGGGATGCCGATGAGCGCCTACAATGACATGTTGGCGATCTATAAGCTTCCCCCCATACCGCTGGAGCCGGTGGAGGCAAACGTGTCCAGGAGAATGGAACGGGATATTCCGGACCTGGGGCCGATGGGCGTGACCATAGTGAGCGACATTGGGACCGAGCTGGTGATCGCTCTCGATGATTGTTTGAGCTGCAAGCAGTGCGAGAAGGCGTGTCGAGAGGGTGCCATTCGCATCGAGAATAATGATATGGGCGTAGGAAGTGCATTCATTCGATCAGAGCTTTGTGCGGGGACCGCCTGCAGGAGATGCGAGGCGGTCTGCCGGACCAAGACTCTTCGTCTCAGCAGGGCCAAGCCCTTGGGTTAGGGTCCCCGCCCTCCAGGCTCACCCTTTCTTCCCTTGCTCTAAGAGCTGCTGAACATCCATCCGCTGGGTGTAGATGCGCTTCTCATCGGTCTCGTGCAGATGTTCAAGGAAATATCTGACGGCCATCGAGCTGAACTCAGAACGGTTACGGAACAACTTCTTCCTCTTGACGTAGTCGTCCATCTGGTCCGCTATCCCCTTGGCCACACGATAGGAGATGGTAATCGAAGAGTCGTCGCTCTCATCGCTGTCCATGAACCGGGAAATGCCCATCGGGTTAAAGTAATTACGTATGTATACAAAAAATCTCCGAAATGAGATATGTCAAGGTAACGGCCCGCCTATTATTTGCGAGATTGTCTTGCTCTTGGGACATTGGAGGATCCCCTGTCGACCTTTGTAATCATTCTATTACAAATACATGCACAACGATGCAAATATCTATCGCATTAATAACGGAGAAGCGCGTTCCTCCGGGCGTTAGAAATGATCGGCCGTGGTCTCCTAGAAGATATTCTGGCACATGCTGCCAGCAGGTGCATCGTAGTGGACGCTGACGACAAGGTTATCTATGCCAGCCCGCGCCTCCGCGATCTCCTGGGCCATGATGCAGATGTTCTTATCGACCGACCGCTCAAGGAGACACTGGCAACGTCCGAGCTGGTGGAGGCGATCAGGACCAACGCCCGATTGACAATAGATGGAGGAGAAGAGACCGTTGCTCAGATCGAACTCTCTGACGCACTCTCAGGCCGGATCTATGAGGTCCGGTCGGTTCCCCATAAGAAGGATGGACAGGCTGGCATGGCGATAGTTTTCATTGACGAAGTCACCGGGCGCATGGACGCTGAACGAGCTCATCGGTGCATCGACCAGATCGTGAGCGAGTTAAGGCCGCCGACGGAGGCCGACAAGGCTGTTCCCAGGGTCCTCGCATTGATCAACGATACTTTCAGGTCCGATGTCTCGGCCGTTCTCACCCGACGGGATGGCTTATGGAGCCCAAAGTTCGCCTTGGGCCATGAGCTCTCGCTGATGAACTACTTCCGCCTCGATGAGAGGCCAGGCCTCACCAGAATGGTACAATCGATCAACGAGGTTCACATTCTCAACGAAGAGGACGAGAGCGGGATCTACAGCGTTCTCGCCAAGGAGTGGAAGGTCCGCACGGTGGTGGCGATACCTATCCACGCCGGTGGGGACGAGCGGGGCATACTCGTTCTAGCCTATCGTGCCCTTCCTGAACCCTTATCCAGCACCAATCTGCGCCACCTCCGGAACATAGGGGCGATCCTCTCCATCGCCTTCAGCGAGGATCGGGACGTTCTCCGATCGGAAAGCGGGGCAGGATGCATGAGCACAGAGCTGAGCGCCATAGAGACGTGCTCGGCCCTGATCGATGTCAGAGGAAGGATGAAGTGCTCAACCCCAAAATTCGATTCCCTGGTACCCGAGGCGTTCCGGGGAGCGAATATCCTGTCCATGCCGTACGCCTCCCTTCGTCCCGAGTTCAATGGCACCCCCCTTGAAAAAGTGCTCGAACGGACTGTGGCTTCCAGTGGGGCGATGACCGTCGGAACGATCCATAGGCCGGACGAACGAGGCAATTTCAGGGACTGGCAGATCGTCTTCTCACCGGTACCCAGCGGCAGGAGGGACCCTGACGTTCTCGTCCACCTCATCGATATCACCGAGTGGGGAGTGACTAACCGGAAGAACGCCAGGCTGATCCATGCCATCCGCGAGGAGCAGTACAGAGTGAAGACCCTATTGGACTCGGTCCCCGTGGGAGTATATATCAGTGATGCGGACGGCCGGATCCTGGAGATCAACGGGATGGGATCCAGGATATGGGGGCAGAACCCCCTGCCCCGAGACATCGAAGAGTATGGAGATTATAACGCCACATGGCCCACGACCGGGGTGCGGCTGACGACGGACGATTGGCCGCTGGCGAAGGCCGTTAGGCGGGGGGAGACCACCATCGGGGAAGTGATCGATTACCGTAGCTTCGACGGTCGAGAGGGCACCATCATCAACTCGGCCGCCCCCATCCGCAACTGCAATGGCGAGATCATCGGAGCGGTGGAGATCGACCAGGACATCACCGAGATGAAGGCGCTTGAGCGAAAGTTGGAGGCGGCCAAGGCCAATCTGGAAGCGATCATCAATCAGATGCCCGCGGGTGTGGCCATCGCCGAGGGGCCCCGGGGCCGGATCGTAAACTGCAACAACGAGCTGAAGAGGATGCTTCTCCAGAACGAGGAGATGCCCTCATCCATCGAAGGATACTCCCGATGGGGATTTCTCGACCCCGACAGCTGCGCTCCCCTAAACTCGGAGGAGCATCCCCTGGCCATTGCGCTCCGGGAAAGAAGGACGGTGAGCAATCACCAATCGGTGGTTCGGCAGAGGGACGGGGGTCTGATTACCGTCCTCACCAGCGCCTCTCCGGTCATCGGCAAGGATGGGAATATCATCGGAGCGGTGGCAATCTTCACGGACATATCCCATCAGAAAGAGATTGAGAACCGGCTGGAGAAACAGACCAGGGACCTAGCACAGTTCAACGCTGACCTTCAGAGGTTCGCATATGTAACGTCAAACGAGCTGAGGGAGTCGCTCAAGTCCATCAATAACTACCTGAGCCTCATCGAGAAGAACAGCTCGTGAACGACCCCGAAACGGTGCATCGACGGCATTGGACGAAGTAGATGGATCAACATCGACGGACGGCCAGGTGCGCTTCGTAATGACGGTGAGGCCGCCCTCAGCAAGGGCCCCTTGGTGTACGTGGTCGATGGATCGGAGAATCCGGGGTGGCCTTCAAGGTCCTGAACAGCTGCACCACCTTCGTGTACAGCTCACCCGAGCTGGACAGCAACGCCTCGCACAAGGCAGATGTCAGAGGGTCGGTCAGCGAGACCTGACAAGTACGAGCTGTGCACCACCTTCACCGTGACCGGTGCGGGATCGGTGCAGCCCAGCGGCAATGGCATTGGTGGGGGCCCACCCCCTCTTCTTTTTATGCTGCTTGGAACCATGTGGCCGGGGACGGCTACGGAGTCACGACACCATTGTTTGCAGCATGATCACTTTCGGTCACCCATACGGTCGAACTTGATGTCGATGTGGGTGCCATCACACAGAGGCATCCGCTTGGACTGCCCACAGCGGCACAGCGCCACCCGGTTTCTCACGATATAGGGCTCCCCGTCGGCGCCCTCGATTATCACCCCGCCCTTGACCCACAGGGGGCCGCTGACTCCGCGCATGGGGTCCTCGGTAACGCTGATCTCCCTCTCGAAGACCGGCTCGATGGGCTTTCCCGTTGCCTTGTCGTATACGACCAGACGTCCCGCTGGGCACTGTCCAGCCACCTCCACCGCCAACCCCCTCTTGTCCTCTTCCCCCGACTCGGAGACCAGCTTACCTATCCCCCCGCCGCGATGGCAGAACTGAGCTCTGGCGCAGGGCGCGGCATTAGGGTCCAGGTCCACTCCTGGACCCTTGACTAACTTGGGTTCCTCGGCCCGCGTCCGGCGCACCGCCGTCTCCGTCCCGTCGAACCCGGCAAGGTGCGAACCGTCACAGTAGGGCGGATCGTTCGATCTTCCGCACCGGCAGAGAGCGTAGTTCTCCTGATCGGTCAGGTCGGCGACCTTTTTCCATTCTCGCGGGTTCCCGTCTGGACCGCGCACGATCTCCTCGCGGACCAACGGAATGCGGCCCGATACAAGGTATGGGCCGTCCTTGCAGACCTGAATCTTGGCGTTCTTGCTTGCGACCATGGTTGAGCTATTGCCCCCGTCTAGCAGGGGCGTGGTAAGATGATATTGTTTTCCAATCAACAAGTAAAAAGGATAAAGAAGGGGTTTTGAAAGGGTTTGGCGTGAGGATATCAAGGGCGATCTTTTCGATCGTCCTCAGTTCATCTTCCTAGACACCCACAGGTACACACCGGCCAGGGCCCCGGTAGCTGCCAGGGAGATCATGGCCAGGGAGTTCTCTCCGGAGGACCCGCCCATCACATAGGCGTTGGACGAGGCGAAGGAGGTCGACTCCACCGTGACCGGATTAGCCACCGACGAGGAACCTATGATCGGCCAGTTGACCCAGCTGAACAGGTTCCTCAGCCAGTTGGAGCGCCAGGACGACACGGTCCGGGTATCGGTGCTGCTGGAGGCGGTATTGTTGGTCGTGGAGCTGCTGGAATTGCTTCCGGCAGAGGTACCGTTGGTGCCCGTGGTCTGAGTGGGGCTGGAGGTCTGGTTCGAGGTCCCAGTGGTATTGGCACCGGTGTTGGTGTCTTCGCCCGGGGTCACCGTGCCGTTGTTCCCGGAGGTGTTGTCATCGGTCTTCGCGGGAGCCGCGGTCACCGTCAGGGTGTACTCCTGGGTTATCGTCCTGCTGTCCGCGGAGGTCGCGGTGACCTTCACGTAGTAGGTTCCAGCCTGGGCAGGGGTGCCGGAGATCGTGTCTCCGCTGACCGACAGGAAGTTAGCGCTGGTGGTCAGGGAAACGGTGGTGGTCAGGGAGGTCGTGACACCATAGGTGTAAAGCGAGCCAGCCTGGACACTGGTCGACGGGGCGGAGGTGAACTTGAGCTCCGCCGGGGTCGAAGTGGTCACCGGATCGGGGAGCAGCCCGCCGGTGTACGGGTATTTCGCGGTCCCGGTCAGCACCATGGTGCCGATCATCTGCCCGCCGGCGTTGTAGATGCTCTGCTCACCGAAGGCGTACCTGGTGAGCGGATACACGCCATTGTAGCCGAGCTCACCCCAGTACAGGGGCTTGCCCGCCGCGTTGGCCCACGCCTGGGGGTCGCTGAACAGGTAGGTGTTCGAGGATCCGGTGGCCGAGGCGTAGTAGTGGCGGTGAAGGATTTCGAACCCGCAGTTACCAGTGGCGAGGTTGAAGTCGCTCTGGCCCCACGAGAACATCTTGCCGAGACCGGCGACGCCCATGGTCCTGGGGTGGGTGCTAGCACCAGCGGTAGCCGCAGCGACCGCCTTGGCCCAGGTGTTGAACGCGGTCTTGCCACCGTGGCTGCTCCAGTAGTTGGTGGCGACCAGGTCGTGATCGGGCTCGTTGAACACATCATACATGAAGATGGCGTTCTGGCCATCAAGGGCCTTCATGGTGTCCTTGGCGTAGGCGATGTAGTTGGCGTAGGCGGTGGAGGTGGTATCGAACACCGACCCGCTGCCGCCGTAGGTGTAGGTAGGATATTCCTGCGACCCGGCCAGCACGAAGCACAGCCACACGCCGTGCTCCTCAGCCTCGGCGCACATGGTCTTCAGGAGGGTAATGTACTCATCATGGTGGTAGAGCCACGCCTCATACTGGAGTGAAGACCCCCACTTGTCGCCCGCGCCTATGCGGACCATGTTGCAGTCATAGTAGGCGGTGATGGCGAAGTACTGGTGCCAGAACTGCTCGGCGGTCTCGTGGTAGGGTATGTAGCCCTGGTTGGAGGTGTCCGGCCCATTGAGGTGCGAGGTCTTGCCGGCAACAGCGGTCTCCCCGTTGATGTAGGCGAGGATCGCATATTGGAGGGCCGTGGTCTCCACCTGTCCAAAGAACTTTTGGGAGGTTGCCTCCCCGTTAATGAGTATCTGCGTGCCCGACACGCTGACCCGACCATAGGTGGTCGCCGCCGAGGCAGACGGAGCGTCGCAGATTATGATCATCCCAGGCAGTAACAGGGCCATTATCGCCAGAGCTACCGCTAGCTTGTGATTCATTTTAATCAACCTTTCCTCACGCGATTACTATTCCGACGAGCGGGACGTAGGGTACTTGAACGTTTCTTTTCAATCTCTAAAATATGTTTCTCAGTATTTTATTTGATAAATATTAATTTTAATAATGACCTCGATAGGCGAAAAAATAAGCCAGAGGTGCGTATGAGAGGGGTCATTATCAGTGCTCATTAATGATAATATCTGCCGTTTCGTCCGACATTTTTTGGACTTTGTCCGACGATCCGCTCAAGGTAAGCCCGGGCCCGTTCCATCTCCGTTTCCCATGTCGGCAGATGCTCAAACCTCGCCCTCGCGCAGGCCGACATCTCGGCTCGCAGGGAGGGATTGATCAGTGCACGTAGATTGCCGGCAATCCCTTCCTCATCCCCTCCCTCGCACAGGAAGCCTTCCCTTCTATCAGATATTATCTCCCGCGCCCCACCCGAAGCGGGGGCGATGACCGGTAGCCCGGCAGCCATGGCCTCCACGATCACCAGCCCGTACCCTTCGTGATAGGAAGGCATGACCAGGACGTCCGCCGAACACATCATCTCGACCTTCTCCTTTTCGGCCAGGCGCCCGTGGAAACGCACAACCTCGCCCAGACCCTCCGCCGCCACCACGTGCCCGACCGACAGCAGGTACTCCGTGTCCAGGGCCGCCCCTACGACGTCCAGGCGGACCGCGGACCGGGGGAGCTTGGCTATCGCCCGGACCAAGACGTCGAGCCCCTTGTGTGGCATAATGTTGCCTAGGTACAGGACGGTAAGTGGGCCTTCCCTTCCCTCCCGGGAGCAGGCAAGAGGGGCGATGTGGTCCCTCCCCGGGTGGGCGACCGCACCCTCTGCTCCAGGGACTAGCTCCAGCACCGAACATCTCGTGGCCCAGCTGTTGAAAATGAACCCGTCGGCCGTTCGCAGGTACCTCTGCTCCAGGATACGGGAACGGGCCGCCCGGCATGGGTTCCTCTCTGCCACCCATGAGAGGTGGTGCACGATGGGGATTATGGGCATTTCCGAGGATCGGCGGAAGCGCTCGTTGAGCAGACACAGGGACGGGTGGTTGAGCTCGTCCTCCAGCAACACCTCGGCATCCAACTCCAGCAATCGCCTCAGCAGACGTGGGTCGAGGTTGTCGAGCAAACCCGTCCCCGCCCTCCGGTGGGGCATGGATATGACCTCCACCCGATCCCCCCTGGCGCGGAGGTGCCGTACCAGCATGCGATCGTAAAGGTAACCGCCGGTCGGCGTCTCCAGATCACCGTAGATCACCAGGCCGGCCTTCATCCCTTCGGACCCTCATAACCGGCCCAAGCCTCCTGATCCTCCCACACCCGCACCTCGAGGGACCGGCCCGCAGCGAGCATGGGCCTCAGCTGGTCGTAGATCTCCCGTGAGAGGTTCTCCAGGGATGGTGCCATCGATCGGAACTCCGGTAGCTCGTTGAGACAGCGGCCCTCGTACCGTCGGAGGGCCGCAATCAGCGCCGACCTCAGGAGATCGATGTCCACCAAGTACCCTTTGGCGTCGACCTCCGCACCGGCAACGGTCACCTCTACGAGGTAGTCATGAGCGTGATCCACGCTCTCCTCCGGGGAGCCTCCGGCGAGGTGATGAGTGGAGGTGAGTCTGGCACTGAGCCCAGTGCGGTACATGTCAGCCCTCCGGATATTCTAATATGACCTGGATGGCGTCGGCGGCGTTCTCGTCGAGGAGCCGATATGCAGAGGGAGCCTTGCCGAAGGGAAGACGGTGAGTGATCAGGCCTGAAGGTCGGAGACGGGAGACCAGTCTCCAGGCTTCCTCGATCCGCCTCGCCTTGGTCCACCGAGGAGCCAACGCTCCGCCGATCCTGCTGACCTGACTGCTGATGATGCGCAGGCGCTTGCGGTGGAAGTCCTCCCCCAGGGGACAGCTGAATGCCTGGTTCCCATACCACGAGCCGATGATGATCCGTCCCTCCACCCCACACAGGTGGGTCGCTAGCTCTAGGGCCTGGGGGTTGCCGGTGAGTTCGAACGCCAGATCCGCAGAACGATCTCCAAGCCCGGTAATCTCCTGGAAACCTTTCGGTCCCTGCGACGGATCGACGCTGGCATCGGCCCCCAGGCCCATGCTCCGTTCCCTCCGCAAGGGAACGAGATCGGCGGTCACCAACCGCGACAGCGGCATGAGCGCCAGGACCGCAGTAGTTAGTAGGCCGATCACTCCCTGCCCCATCACCACTGCTCTCTCCCCCACCAGGGGAGCGGCGTCCATGACCAGCGAGAGCGCGGTCTCCGTCGGGGGGAACATGACGGCATCCTCCACTGCGATTCCCGGGGGGACCGTAAGGACCTCGGCCAAGGTGGCGTTGAACAGGCTCTCGTGGCTATGGAAACTGAAGACCGTTCTCCCCTCCCAGCCAGATGGCACCCCCTCGCCCGTCGATTCCACCACCCCCACCGTAGCATAGCCGTACTTGAACGGACGGTGGAGGCCTTCTCTCAGGGACGGGATGGTGGTGTCAAGGGGAGTCCCATCGTCCACCAGGCCACGGTAGAACAGCATCTCCGTCCCCGCGCTTATCCCCGAGACCAGGCTACGGACCTGGACCTCTCCCGGGGCGGGAGGGGGGACCTCCTCCCGGCGCAGCATGACCTCCCGGGGGGCGGTGAAGTAGAGCGACATGCGCATGTTCTTCTGCACGTCCCACAATTGGCAGCGGCCGGGTCATGTAACTATCGGGCAACGGTCGTTCTCTGGCAGACGTTCTTCTCGAACGTTTATATTCCTCCAGGCCAATCTCGATGGACCATGTCCGATGAGGTCCAGGGGCTTAGGGCGCACTGCTTGTGGCACGCCGCCGACGGGCGGTGCTCCAATTGCAAGGCCCGCAGGATCAGGAACGACGTCCTTAAGATGAAGGACTACGACATCTGTGAGAAGGATCGGGACTACGAGGGATGCGAGTTCTTCGTGGAGAAGCCCGTGCCCAAGAAGTAGGATCGCATGACCCCCGATGATATGCTGGACCTGATGGAAAGGCTCCTCGTGGAGGAGACCCGGGAGAACGCCTTGGAAGAGCTGGAGAAGATATGCCGGGAGGGCTGTACCGATCCCCGGGCGGTCACCTACCTCATACCTGTACTGCACGTCCCCGATGATCTGTCGAGACGCCGGGCCTCCTGGCTCATGGGCAAGCTAGCCCAGAACAAGACCTCCACCTTCTGGCCGCTGGAGGAGCTGAACAACTTGCTCCATGACCAGGATGCCGAGGTCCGGGAGAACGCCGCCTGGGCCATCGGAGAGCTGACCGGCATGAGGGTTGGGGGCCTGGGGAGCATCGAGCACCTCAACCGGCTGCTGATGGATCCCATACCCAGCGTGAGAGGGATGGCCGCTTGGACCCTGGGGCGGCTGGCGGAGCGGCTGAGGTTGGGATTCCAGTCCTCGATCGGACCACTCCGGTCGCTCCTCGACGACCGGTACGACAGTGTCCGCCGGAGCGCCCAGTACGCACTGGACCACCTAACGACCATTGGTGTCGAGGAATAAACGACAGGATCCCGGGTCGGGCGTGCCCTGGTGGCACGGCGCCCGAGGCTCAAGTTCATAAACGCCTGGGTCATAGGCATTACGAGGTATCAGGACATGAGTGCTCGTGAGGTGACCATCGGGCTCGTCCAGATGAGCATGGCGCAAGAGCCGGAGGCCAACCTCCGCAAGGCCATAAGGATGATCGGGGCTGCATCGGACAAGGGCGCCCAGGTCGTTTGCCTGCCCGAGCTGTTCGCAACCCCTTACTTCCCGCAGTACGACGTAGTAAAGGGCCTGGGGCGGGAAAGTGTTTATAATGACAGCATTCCCGGGCCGACCACCGAGGCGCTGTCCCGGGCGGCTGCCGAGGCCAGGGTCGTCCTCATTGGAGGGTCGATCTACGAGCGCGCCGGGCCCCGTCTCTTTAATACCGCTGCGATGTTTGACGAAGAGGGCAGGATGCTGGGCATCTACCGCAAGACCCACATCCCCCACGACGAGGACTTCTACGAGCAGAGCTACTTCGACCCCGGTGACACTGGATTCCAGGTGTTTCCCACCACCCGCGGGTGCATCGGCCCGATGATCTGCTATGACCAGTGGTTTCCGGAGGCTGCCCGGTGCAACGCCCTCAGGGGGGCGGAGATGGTGTTCTACCCCACCGCCATCGGGACGGTGAATGGGATCGAGCAAGCCGAGGGGGATTGGCAGCAGGCCTGGGAGAATGTCATGCGCGGCCACGCCATCGCCAACGGGATGGTTGTGGCGGCGTGCAATCGTGTGGGGGTCGAGGACAAGATGGAGTTCTGGGGTGGGAGTTTCGTGATCGACGCGTTCGGTCGGACCCTGGCGCGGGGCTCTGGAAGAGAAGAGATCGTCCTTGCTACCGTGGACCTGGAGCACGGCGAGAGCGTGCGGAAGGGGTGGCGCTTCTTCCACAACCGCCGGCCGGAATGCTATCGCGACATAGCGGAGAGGAAATGAACAAGGAGCGATGAGGATGGAGAAGACGACCCCGAGGTCCCTTGATTATTACATGCCCGCAGAATGGGCACGCCATGATGCGACCTGGCTATCCTGGCCCAAGAACCCCCTGACCTTTCCTGACGGCGTGCTGCCCGGCGTGGAAAGGACCTATGTCCAGATGATCGCCGCCCTCAGCCCGGGGGAGAAGGTCAAGGTGCTGGTCAACGACGACCATACTGAAGCACATGCGCGGGAGCTTCTGAACGGCTCCGGCGCTCACATGGCTAACGTGAAGTTTTTCCATATCCAGTCATCGGACGTGTGGATCCGTGATTACGGGCCGACCTTCCTCGTCCACAAGGACCGCCCGTGGAGGGCCGCGGTGAAGTGGAGGTTCAACGCCTGGGGGGGCAAGTATGACGATATCATGTACGATGACATCGCCGGGGAGGAGGTGGTCCAGTCGGCGAGGGTGAAGACTTTCCGGCCGGGCATAGTCCTGGAAGGCGGGTCCATAGATGTCAATGGCCGAGGCACCGTGCTCACCACCGAGCAGTGCCTTCTCAATCCCAACCGCAATCCCCAGCTCACCAGAGAGGACATCGAGACCTACCTTGAGCAGTACCTCAACATCTCCAAGGTGATATGGCTGATCTCGGGCATAGAGGGCGACGACACCGATGGCCACGTCGACGACTTCGCCCGCTTCGTGGGGCCGGAGACGGTGGTGTGCGCCTTCTCCGAGGAAGGGGGCGGCCATAACCCTGAGGTCCTGGCCACCAATCTGCGCATCCTCGAGGAGTATCGCGACAACTACGGGCGGCCGCTCAAGGTCGTCAGGTTACCAATGCCGGCGCCCATACCCCTGCCCGAGGAGGACCGGGTCCTTCCCGCGAGCTACGCCAATTTCTACATCGGCAATGAAGTCGTCCTCGCCCCGGTGTTCGATGATCCCCACGATGCGGAAGCACTGCGCGTGCTCGGCGAGTGCTTTCCCGACCGCCGGACCGTGCCCATCCTGGCCCGCGACCTGGTGTATGGATATGGGGGATTCCACTGTGTCACCCAGCAGGAGCCGGCGCCGACGGCGGTAAAGGGGACGGCCGGCGAGGCCTAGAGGAGAGAAAAGGGGCCGGCCGCCGCGTTGAGATTGATCATACCGTTTGGGTGAGGTGGTTGCCGCACTCCAGGGCCATGGCCGGGCAGGCATCCACGCACATCCCGCAAGCGATGCAGCGCTCCTGCTCGAACTGCACCTTCCAGCTCGCCTTGTTCAGCTTGTAGGCCCGCACCGGGCAGATGGAGATGCACATCGAACAGTCGGTGCACCTTGATTCGTCCCGGATCACGAACCGGGCGACCTCGCCCACCTGAACCTTGTTGTCCTCCAGGAAGGCGATGGCCTTGAGTATGCTGTCCTCGGTGCCCTTCAGGGAGAGGATGAGCTTCCCTCCTCGCTCGTTCACCTCGGCCCTCAGGATGCTGATGTCCAGATCGTAGTCCTTGGCCATGCGGAAGGTGAGGGGGGAGTCCACCTGGTCAGGCGAAAAGGTCAGGATGAGTTTCTTCTCGGCCATGTTCAAGCCTCCGTGCGGGAGTTGATCTCGAGAGGGCGCTGCACCTGCTCCGCGGGGAACGGCTCGACCGGGCGGGAGAGATGGAACCGCTTATCCTGAATCCACTTCTTCAGCTCCTTGGTGATGTCCAGGGCCTTACGGTACGAGGACAGGGACGAGGTGCGGACCTCCTTGCCGTTGATGTCGATGGACCCGCTGCGCAGCTGGGCATAGCTGACCTCCTTCATCGGCTTGCGGGCACGGGAGCGCACTGCGTAGTCCAGGACTGGAGCGAAGATCTTGTCATCAGTGATGGATAACGAGCGCACGATATCCTCGTCCAGGGCTGGTATGGGAACCCCTATGCCGAGGCCCAGGGACCAGCCGTACTTATGAAAGTATAGCCCCCGAACGTAGTCGGGAGACATCTGTTTGAGGTCACCGATAACCGCCAATGCGCGCGCCGCTGCCGCCGGCACCCCATTCTTCTCCGGCACATTGGTCTTGAACTGCGTTCCCTCCCACGATACGTATCCCACGCCTCCGCCGAGAAATATCCTGGTCCCCAGACCGATGGTCCTCAGCTTAGGATCGTTGAGCAGCGGGGACAACTGCCCGGCGCTGCAGAAGGTGGCGTTGCCATGCCGGGGCAGTAGCTTGCCCATGTACGTATAGAGGAGGTCGTCCGAGGAATTGGTGGCCACTGCGTAGTTCTGATACATGTTCCTCGGATTGAAGAGAAAAGCCTGGTTGACCGTTCTCAGGGAGATGTAGGTCTCGATGCTCTTGCGCGGATAGCAATCGGTGCCATAGGCAGTCGCCCGGAGCTTAACGGGTTTACCGGAGACCAGCTCCTCGATGACCTTGGCCCCGCCGTACTCCATCCCGTCGCCATCCCTTAGCTCCGTCGCCCCGATGTAAGCGTCCACCGCGGCCAGGCCGGTGTAGGCGGGCACGTCGTTCAACCATACCTTGGTCATCTTGATCGGCGGCTCGGCATGCCCGAAGTTGATGAAAGCGCCCGAGGAGCACATGGCGCCGAAGGTGCCCGTGGTTACTACGTCCACCTCCTTTGCCGTCCTTTCAACACCATGTTCCTGGACGGCGGCCTTGAGCTCCTCTGCTGTGAGCACGACCGCATCTCCGGAATCGATCTTCGAGTTGATCTCCTCGTAGCTCTTGCTCATTGTTACACCGTCTTAGCCAGCCATTTCCTTCTCTCGAATGCCCGGCCTTGGGTCTTGCTAACAATAGTTAAATTATTTAACCATTGTTATTCGAAGGAGCACACCTAGAATCGACGAACGATTAATAACGCCCTAAATGGTTGCATCTCCCGGATGATCTGGCTCGATAGCATTGCTGCGGCCGTGGTCGCATCGGAGGTCGTTCTGGATGGCACTTGAGCTTTCTCTCTATGTGGTGACGGACCGCGGCCTGTCGCTAGGGCGGGGGCATCTCGAGGTGGCCCGCCAAGCGGTGGCCGGGGGAGCGGACGTGATCCAGCTGCGGGACAAGAACCTCACCTCGGCGGAGCTCTACCATCTAGCGGTCCAAATGGGAAAGGAGGTCCAGGGAGCGGGAAGACTTTTCGTCATCAACGACCGGTTGGACATCGCCCTCGCGGCCGGGGCGGACGGCGTACACCTTGGACAGGACGATCTTCCGGCAATAGTGGCCAGAGCCATTGCTCCCCATCTGACCATCGGAGTCTCTGTCAGTTCGGTGGACGAAGCCGTCAAGGCGGAGCGGGACGGGGCGGACTATATCGCGGTCAGTCCACTGTTCGAAACCCGGTCTAAGGGCGACGCCGGTCCCGGACACGGCCTAAAGGTCCTAAGGGCGATCAAGGAGGCAGCCGCCATACCGGTAATAGGAATAGGGGGGATAGACCGTTCCAACGTGACCGAGGTCATCGAGTCGGGAGCGGATGGCGTGGCCGTCATCTCTGCGGTGGTGTCCCAGCCAGATATCGAGGTGGCGGCCCGGGAGCTGAGGTCCCTGGTGACCGATGTCAAGGGGCGCCGGGTCCACTGAGATGCATGTGGCAGAGGCTGAAAGTCCCGAAAAAATAAGGGCCGATGGTTAGAAGTTCTATATACCAACACTTATACGAAGGAAGACATTGGAACGATTGTTATGCTCGCTCTTGGCTTGCTCTCGGGGGATGCGGACTCCTCCCTGGCGGTAAGGATGGTTATGGACCAGGGGATCAAGGTCATCGTCCTTAGGTTCATTTCGCCCTTCAACCGACGTGTGTCCGGGGAGAGCAACAGCACCTCCGACCTGGCAAGCCGAATGGGTCTCAAGCTTATCGCCGTTCCGAACTGCCATGATTATCTGGATATCGTCCGGGAGCCGAAGTTCGGGAGGGGTTCGGGCATGAATCCGTGCATCGACTGCCGGATCTACCTCCTCAGGAAGGCAAAGGTCATCGCCGATGAGGAGGGGGCCGACTTCATCTTCACCGACGAGGCGATCGGGCAGAAACCGTTGAGCCAGCACTGGAAGATCATCGAATTCATCGAGAGAGAGGCAGGGCTTGAGGGGAAGGTGCTCCGGCCGCTCAGCGCTGGTTTGCTTCCCGAGACGGAAGCGGAGAGAATGGGATGGGTGGATCGAAAGGCGCTCAAGAGCGCTTCCGGCCAGAGGAGGAAAGGAGGGCCCATAGTAAAGGTCAGCGACGCCTTCGACTACCCATGTCCGGCAGGTGGATGCATGCTCACCGACCGCCGTTTCGCGGCTCGGCTGAAGGATTTCCTGGAGCACGGGGTGAACGAGCTTACCTTGAAGGACGTTAACCTCCTCAAGATCGGCCGCCACTTCCGCGTGGACGGTCACAAGGTGATCATAGGGAGGGATCGCGACGAGAACATCCACCTATTGACCTTTGCCTCCGACCAGTATGCCGTGCTCTCCCCGGTCTCCATACCCGGGCCGGTGGGGATACTCGAGAACGAGGGAATGGAGAGCCTGGAGACGGTAGCTTCCATGGTCGCCCGTTATTGTGATCATGGAGGCAAGAAGGTACAGCTGAAGGTCTCGTCAGTGTTCGGAGGCGGCACGCTGGAGGCTGAGCCGATGAAGGTGAAAGAGGTCGAAGCCTACCGTGTAGAATAGGCTGAATTCCCTGCCTCGATCGTCCAATCGAGACGAGGACTACTTGCACCGGCCCATGAGGCCACCCATGGCCTCGTGCGTCACCAACCCTATGACATTCTCCTGGGCATCGATGACCGGGAGGGCGGAGATGCGGTGCCTCTCCATCTTGGAGATGGCATCCTCGATGGGCTCATCGGCAGTGGTTGTAATGGCGGGCGAGGTGATTATCTCTCGCAGGTCGGTGAGACGCCGGGCTACCGCCTTGGCTATGTCCCAGGATGTGACCATCCCATTGATCTTTCCGTCCGCGGACACCACCGGCAGATGGTTGACCTCCAGATGTATCATGAGCTCGGCGGCCACCTCTATGGTGGTGTCCTCGCTTATGGTCCTGACCGGCGACACCATCACGTCCCCGGATGAGATGTGATTGAAGAAACTCTTCAAAATGTAGTTTACCTGCCCGCCCTCAATGAGGAAGGCATCATGGCCATAGGACGAGCGTATCTCGCTGTAGAGAACCTTGACGTTGTTCGCGGACAAGGCCGATACTATCTCCTGGGATTGGTAGACAGGATACAGCCAGTCGGACGATATCCCGACCACCAGGACCTTGGCCTTCACACCGGACAGACCGGTGATTAAAGACCTATCCACTGTGAGGTCGAAGTAATCTATGGCCTTGGTGACGTAGAGGTAGGTGTTGGGGTCGAACCTTTTTATGAAGTTGTCCCCTTGGTGGTAAAGGTAGCTCTCTACCTGGAAGTCGGTGGTGAAGTCGAACCCGACCCGATCCTTGTCCTTCAGCTGGCGCCCGAACTTGCTCAGCATGGAGTCGTCACTTAGATAGGTTATGTGCCCGACCATGCGAGCGAGAGCCAACCCTCTCGACGGGGGCTCTCCTCCATAGTAATTGCCCCCGTTCCAAGCTGGATCAGAGGTGATGGCCCGCCGCCCAACCGCATTGAACGCAATCTGCTGGGGGGTCGAGCAGGCGGTGCTGGCCATGACCACCGCTCTCTTCAAGGCCTCGGGGTAGGATATCGCCCATTGCAGGACCTGCATCCCACCCATCGACCCTCCGGCAACGGCCAGTAGGGTGGTTATTCCCAGATGTTCCAACAGCATTTTTTGGGCATTGACCATGTCCCTGATGGTAATGACCGGGAAGGTGGTCCCATAGGGCCCCCCGGTGGCAGGGTCGAGGGAAGAGGGGCCCGTACTTCCCCTGCACCCCCCTATGACGTTCGAGCAGATGATGAAGTACTTGTTGGTGTCAAAGCCCTTGCCAGGCCCAATGGCGATGTCCCACCATCCAGGTTTGGACTCTCCGTTGTGATACCCGGCGGCATGGGCATCCCCAGAAAGGGCGTGGCAGATGAGAATGGCATTGCTCTTCTCCCTGTTCAGACGCCCATAGGTCTCGTAGGCTATCCGCAAGGGGAAGAGCGTGCCCCCGCCCTCCAACTTAAGGGGGCCGGGGAGGTCGACGTACTTCGTCTCCACGATCCCCAGGCCATGTTCCATGTTTTCACACCCCGTTCAGTGCCTGATCGAGGTCAGCTATTATGTCCACCACATCCTCGATGCCCACCGCCAGCCGAATGTAGTCCGGGGTGACGCCAGTGGACTTCTGCTCCTCGAGCGTCAGCTGCTGATGGGTGGTGGACGCCGGATGGATGATCAGGGTCTTGGTATCCCCGATGTTGGCCAGATGGGAGGCAAGCTTGACCGTCTCGATCACCTTCTTGCTGGCCTCCGCCCCTCCCTTCACCCCAAAGCCTACGAGGGGGCCGTAACCTCCCTGCAGGTACCTCGATGCAAGTTGGTGGTTCTGGTTATCATGGAGACCTGGATAGTTGACCCAGGCGACCTTGGGGTGGTGCTCCAAGAACTTGGCCACGGCCAGGGCATTCTCGGAGTGTCTCTGAACCCTCAGGTGGAGGGTCTCCAAGCCCTGGATGAGCAGCCAAGAATTGAACGGCGAGATGGTGGCTCCTGTGTCCCGCAGCAACTGGACCCGGATCTTGAACGCCAAGGCCACGTTCCCCAGGCCTGGGAAGTTGCCGAAGGCGTCCCAGTAGACCAGCCCATGGTAACTGGGGTCAGGTTCGGTGAACTCAGGGAACTTACCGTTATTCCACTTGAACTTCCCGGAGTCAACGATCACACCACCGATGGAGGTCCCGTGACCTCCGATGTACTTGGTGGCCGAGGCCACCACGATGTCAGCACCGTGGTCGATCGGAGCGACCAGACCTACGCCAGTAGTGTTATCCACGACCACCGGGATGCCAGCATCATGGGCTATCTTGGTGATGGCTTCGAAGTCGGGTGTGTCCAGCTTGGGGTTCCCGATCGATTCCAGGTAGATGGCCTTGGTCTTTTCGTTGATCCCCTTACGGAATGCTTCGATGTCTCCCGAGCTCACGAAATTCACATGCCGCCCGAACTTGGGGAAGGTGTAGTGGAGCAGCTCAAAGGTCCCTCCATACAGGTTGTCCGCCGACAGGATCTCATCCCCCGGTCGGGTTATGGCGAGAAGCGCATAGGTGATCGCCGCTTGTCCGGAAGCGGTGGCCAAGCCAGCGGTGCCGCCCTCGATGGCGGCGATGCGTCTCTCGAACACATCGGTGGTGGGGTTCATGAGGCGGGTATAGATGTTGCCCAGCTCCTTCAGCCCAAATAGGTTGGCAGCGTGCTCGGTGTTCTTGAAAACATACGAGCTGGTCTGGTACAAAGGTACCGTCCTACATCCAGTAACGGGGTCTGGAACCTGTCCCGCATGGACGGCCAAGGTTCCTAATCGTCTTTGGTTCTTGCTCATTTTCATTCCTCTGCGTTGTTCATTTGTTCTGTTGGTCGTTCGTTCCGTGTTGCGCTTTTTTGGATCGTCAGATAGCGGTCATTGCTGCAGCCTACGAGGGGAGCTATCGCTGAAGATGGTTCATCGATAACCCTGTTGTACTGCCCGAACGGCTACAAGGAGAGAGCCCGAGATATCGGGCCCTGTTCAGCCTTCCTCCGGGAACAGGTCGGTGCTGAGGTACCTCTCACCGAAGTCAGGAGCTAACGTCACGACCTTCTTGCCTTTACCTAGCTCCTTAGCCAGCTCCAGAGCGGCGTACACCGCCGCACCGGAAGAGGTCCCTACGAAGATCCCCTCCTTCGTGGCGAGCTTACGGGATGTGACCTTAGCATCCTCATCCTTTACCTGAACGATCCTATTGACCAGGTCCAGGTCGAGCACCCTCGGTACGAAGCCAGCGCCGATGCCCTGGATAGTATGGGGGCCTGGCTTGCCGCCTGACAGAACGGGCGATGCCGCTGGTTCAACGGCCACGAGCAGGGCCTTGCTCTCTGATTCACGAAGCCTCCGTCCTACCCCGGTGATCGTTCCACCAGTACCTACCCCGGCCACGAAGGCGTCGAGGTCCGGCACATCTTGGAGGATCTCGGGGCCTGTGGTCTTATAGTGGATCTCGGGATTGGCAGGGTTATCGAACTGCTGAGGGAGGAAGGAGTGGAGCCTCTCCGAGTGTATGGCCTTCGCCTTATCGACAGCCCCGGTCATCCCCAATGCCTTGGGAGTTAGCACTAGCTCCGCGCCTAGCGCCTTCAACAGCCTCCGCCTCTCTATGGACATGCTCTCAGGCATGGTGAGCACCAGGCGGTAGCCCTTGACCGCACATACCATCGCTAGACCGATGCCGGTGTTGCCGGATGTCGGCTCAACCAGCACTATCTCCGTGCCCGGGCTCAGCTTCCCTTCCTGCTCGGCTGTTTCGATCATCGCCAGGGCGATACGGTCCTTGACCGACCTCATGGGATTGAAAGATTCCAACTTCACATACACTTCCGCGGAGTCCTTTTCCGGGATCTTGTTCAGTCGTACCAAGGGGGTCTTTCCGATCGTTTCCAGTATGTTGTTGTATTTCATTGCTCATCACCTTTCCATCATTTTGTCATCTATGTGAATTTAACATTAGCATGCACTATGACTGGCCGATGGGTCGGCAATCACATTGGGCCTATTGAGAAAACCATGGTCGAACGCATACATCCGAAGGCTTCCGTACCCGCTATCTCGGTAGCCTCCCGCGTCCCCGCTAAATGTGTCCGCCCCGAGTGGCCGTGAGACTCTTCCACGACCGATATGGCGGCAACTTCGCCCGATGCTATCGGGCCCGTTCGTTCTTCATTTTCGTTCAAGCTGATACCTTCTCTCCGGCAAGACTATCAGGTCATCGTTCACCGGATAATCCTGTAACAATTGTTAATTTATTTAAAGATAGGTATGCTTCCGATTCTATTGTGAATAATCAAGAAGGCCCGCTGATATTCTGTGCGCAGCTTTGAAAGAGCAGGGAGTGACCGGCCGGAGAGGGCATCTGGCAGGCGCCCCTGTGTTAATTCATTTTATCGCGACCCGTGCTCCGTTCTTAAGATCAGCAGGAGTAAGGGCAGCCACCTCATCCATGAGCGCAACCTTGAACGCGAACGGGCCGGAGGCTTTCCTAGCCGCACGTTCCCCGGCTATGCCAAAGGCCACCAGGGCAGCCGCAGAGGTAGCCAAATGGTCATCAGAGGTCGTTGCGAATGCTCCCACCAGTGAGGAGGCCATGCAGCCCGTTCCCGATATGCGGCCCATCATCTCATGCCCATTATCAATCAGGACCGTCCGCTTGCCGTCAGTGACGATATCGGTCGCCCCGCTCATGACCACGACCGCGCCGGTCATTTCTGCGAGAGCGCGGGAGACCTCCGTCGGATCGCCGCTTATCCCTTCCGAGTCTACCCCTCGGACCTTTCCTCCCGTTCCGGCCATGGTCCCAATCTCACCCCCATTGCCCTTGATGATTGCTATATGGACCTGCTGCAGCAGCTTGGCGGCGACCTCGGTACGATATCTGGTGGCGCCAGCCCCTACCGGGTCCAGGACGACAGGTATGCCCAGCTCATTGGCCTTGTTCCCGGCGATGACCATGAAGTCCACCTGCTCCCTCCGAAGCGTGCCTATATTGAGAACCAGCGCACCGGCCAATGAGACCATGTCGGCGACCTCCTCCTTGGCCTCGGCCATTACCGGAGCGGCACCGATGAACAGGGTGATGTTTGCGCAATCGTTGACCGTCACGTAGTTGGTGATGTGATGCACCAGCGGCCGCTTCTCCCTGAGGCGGCCTAACAGTTCCGATAATGTGCTAGCGTCCATGGAGATCCTTGTCCGGCCCGACATCCCTGTGAGAAGGATTCGAACGGCCGGGTTGAGATCGTTCGTTTCTATTTATCTCTTAATCCCGCCCCGATCGCAAAACAGCATCGCCATCGATACGGCCTATGAAGCCCCCTTTGCTCCCGGTCGACCAGACCACAGTTTCATGAGGCGGTAGACGTTATCTCACCTTGGGGATGCCGACATGAACAGGAAGAGTCCGCCCATGCACGGCGGGATGACCAGGAGTGAGTTCGACGGCCTGAGAGATGATCTGAAGAAGCTCATCTGCGAGCATCCTCGAGCCAAGTTCACCATCCTATTGGTCGACGGCCGGGGGCGCCGAACCGAAGATCTGTCCCGAGCGGCCAGGTACGGGTTCACCGTCCATGAGGACGATCGCCTCATCTTTGAAGAGGTGGGCAGGGTGACCGCCGGGGTCATGATCAAGGGGTGATCGCCGCGTGCCGCCGAGAGGGTCGGTCGGGCCTTCGAAGAGGAGGGGAGTAACCTTGATCCCCAGTAGGCTGAGGCCGTTCGTTTACATCATTCTATCCGCCGCCCTGTTCGGTATCAGCGCCCCGGTGGCCAAGCTTCTGGTTTCCGATATTGGCCCAGTGGCCCTGGCCGGACTGCTGTACCTCGGGGCCTTCCTAGGACTGGTTCTCCTAAGAGTATCGCCGTTGGGGAGGAACGAGAAGGAGACCGTGCTGAAGCGGTCAGAGCTTCCCTATCTTGCCGGCTCCATCATCTGCGGAGGGGTCATCGCTCCCATCCTGCTGATGACGGGCATCGCGTCGGTGACGGGCATCGCGTCCTCTCTCCTCCTCAACCTGGAGGGGGTGGCTACCGCGCTGATAGCCTGGTTGGCGTTCAAGGAGGCGGTGGGCAGGCGAACGTGGGCCGCCCTGGTCGTGATGACTGCGGCAGGGGTCCTGCTGGCCTTGGACACCGGGGGCGGGGAGACCTCGATTTTCGGGGCCGCCCTGATCGTCATGGCCATGGCTCTATGGGGACTGGATAATAACCTTACGAGCAAGATCGCCAGCACTGGCCCGCAGCGAATCGCGATGCTCAAGGGCCTGGTGGCGGGGACCGCCTCCCTATCTATGTCCTTCCTCCTGGGGCAGGCCCCTGCCCTAGGACCAGAGATACTGGCCGCCCTCCTGTTGGGCTCCCTGAGCTACGGTGTGAGCCTTGTCCTCTTTATCCTGGCCCTCGGATCTCTAGGCCCGGCAAGGACGGGAGCATTCTTCGCTCTGGGACCGTTCATCGGCGCGGTGGCCGCAGTGGTCCTGCTGCAGGAGATGCCCAACCTTGTCATTGTACCGGCCGGGGCCCTGATGGCCTTGGGCGCCTACCTGCTGCTGACAGAGAGGCACACCCACCTCCACTGGCACTCCCGAGTGGTGCACGAGCATGTCCACGAGCACGGCAACGAACATTCGCATGCTCACCACCCAGAGATCACCGGCCCCCATAGCCACGAGCACGTGCACGAAGCGGTCCTCCACGAGCACGAGCACTCACGGGACGGGGAGCATCATCAGCATTGAGATCCATCGTCAGGCACTGGGGCAATCTGGATTAGCATCGGGGGTGCCCTAAAGTTCACCCCAAAGGTTATTAAGCGGCCGTCTGTGTTGGCCGTCCTACCTAGCGGGAGCGTGTTCAGACTGCCTGATGCCGACCAAGCCTTGGACGCGATGTTCGCCGGGGACTCACCGTCCACCAGGCAACAGTCGTCCTACTTCTACCGGATGGCCCCGTTCCGGTTGCAGATCGAATGCACCGCGGAGTGCTCTGCCGATTGCACGTATTGCTATGCAAAAAGCGGCGGTCCGACCGGTGAGCCGCTGTCCTCCAGGGAGATCAAGGGCATCCTGCGCCAGGCGGCCAATATTGGCATAAAACAGATCGACTGGATGGGCGGGGACCCCATGGAGAGGCCGGACTGGAGGGAACTCCTCCAGACTGCCCGGTACAATGGGATGACCAACAACCTGTGGACCTGCGGGGCGAGGTTGAACGACATCGGGCAGGCTAAGTGGGCCATCGACCTGACCCGGGACGGGTACATCATGGTGCATCTAGATTCCCTGGACCCCGAGGTGCTGGTGGCGATGCGATCATCCTACAACCCTCGCACCACTCGGGACACGCTGAAGGGCATCGAACTGCTAGAGGAGATGGGCAAGCCTCCCCAGGAGATCGGCAACCTGCTAATGATGACCGCCGCCCAGGATGTCGAAGATATCAAGAGGACAATGAGCCAGCTGTATCATGGGTACGGCGTGAGGACCTGCCTGATGTCCCTCAAACCGGTGGACGAGACTGGAAAGCTGTATCCTCTGCTCCCCCGCCCGGAGGACGTGGCGGAGGCCTACCGCCATCGCGACCAGCTGTTCCTGGCCGGGCGGGATATGGGCTGCCAGGACTTTCCCCGCGAATACTGCGGGACCACCATGTTCATCTCCCTGGACGGGAGGGTATCATCCTGCTACTCCCTGCGCCGGAACCTTGGCTCGGTACGCGAGTACTCGCTCGAGGAGATCGCTTCCAATGCCTCCTCCTCGCTGTTCTTCACCGCCTTCAGGAAGTACTCCGACGATGTGGTGTGCGGCTCCTGTGACCGCGAGCTCTGCTGGGGATGCCGGGCCAACGCCTTCTACTTCGGCGGAGGCTCCTATCTCAAGGACCCCATCTGCCCCCGCGGCGCGGGGACAAGGCGGCCGGTCCTGCCGTATTAGTCGTACAAGGCTGGCTCGAGAACGAACTTGCAGAAGTTGCTCTTGGTGCCGAAGCACTCTGATTGAGTCACTCTCAACGGCACCCCGGTCCGGGAATCGAAGATCGATTCCATGATCCCTTCGTTGAGGATGCATAGTGTCTTCCCCACGTCCGGCGCGTCGGACATGTCATAATCGTCCTTGACGATGAGGGTCAGGGGCACCAGTGAGTACACGTTCACATCTCCGAGATCATGGCGGGCGTAGAACTCCTTGACCTCGTCGACCAGCCCTTTAACGTCATTGGACTTCATGTGCCGGGCCATGGCCAGCCCTATCTGGCGGCCGATATCCTTGAGCACGGGGTCCATGTTAAGACCGATGGCCTCCACCCCGATGACCAGCGCCCTGAGCTCGCCCTTGATGAATCGGGTGGGCGAGCCAATGCTCTTATCGATTATGCTGGTGACCGACCGGCTGAGGTCCTCGCGCGGAACCACCGAAGATCCCACCGGCTTGGAGACCAGATAGAAAATCTTGCGGCGATTGTCCGAGGGGTCGTCCCTGGACGCCACCAGCCCTTCCTTGACCATCTTGTCGAGGTGGACGGACAGCGTCGACTGGGCTTTGCCGGTGAGCTGGGCGATCTCCGATAGACTGAGGTCCCGCCTCTGCAGTTCGCTCAATATCTTCTGCCGTACCGGGTTAGAGATCTGCTTCAACCCGGAGCTGGTGGAGTACACATCAAGAGCGGAGCTCTTCTTCATCGGCTTCGATGGAATAATGGCGCAGTGCCTATTAATTCCCTTCGAATGTTCGCTTAACGGCGTTAAAGTATCAAGCCAACATCTTAGTATATCTGTTGGGAATGACACAGCGGGCATTACCATGAGGGTGCTGATAGGCAAGGATAGCATCGAGACGAGGGCGGTCTGGTTCGAGGACGGCATGGTCCGGATGATCGACCAGCGCCTGATCCCCCAGAAGTTCAAGATCATCGACATGGCCGACCATCACGAGGTCGCGGAGGCCATCCGCAACATGACCGTGAGGGGGGCCCCCTCCATCGGCGCCGCCGCGGCCTACGGAATGGCCCTGGCCGCCAGGAATGAGTTCGATGTTCAGAAGGCCGCCGAGGAGCTCAAGGGAACACGACCCACCGCCTTTGACCTGTTCTACGCGGTGGACCATATGCTCAGCTCGCTGGAGCTGGGGGATGACCCGGTGCAGGCCGCCGACGCCTATGCCGACCAGGTGGTGGAGCGCTGCCGCCTCATCGGCAAGTACGGCGCTGAGCTGATCGAGGACGAGATGAACATCATGACCCACTGCAACGCAGGGGCCCTGGCCACGGTCGACATCGGTACTGCTCTGGCCCCGATCAGGACGGCGTGGACCGAGGGACGGCATATCTACGTGTACGTGTCGGAGACAAGGCCGCGCCTGCAGGGCATGCGCCTAACCGCCTGGGAGCTGTACAACGAGGGTATCCCCCACTCCATCATCGTCGACGGTGCCGCAGGTCATTTCCTGCGTAAGGACGTCAACATGGTCATAGTGGGCGCCGACCGCATCGCCTCCAACGGGGACTTCGCCAACAAGATCGGCACCTTCGACAAGGCGGTCATGTGCCACGAGCTGGGGGTGCCGTTCTATGTCGCCGCTCCCATCTCCACCTTCGACTTCTCCATCCCCAGCGGGGACAATATCGTCATCGAGGACCGCTCGGCCGATGAGGTCACCCACATTGGCAAAGAAAGGCTGGCCCCGGAAGGGTCCCCGGCCCTCAACCCCTCCTTCGACATGACTCGGGCGAAGTACGTGACCGGGTTCATCACCGAGGTCGGGGTGCTGCGACCCGCTGAGATCGGCCGGGTGCGTAAGGAGAAGTTCGCCGAGGAGGGGGATCTCTGAACGAGGAGCAGGGCCGCCGAGACCTCGCGTCCATAGCCCGCCTGGCCTACGAACGTCGGTTGACCTTCGGGGCCGGAGGGAACCTAAGCCTCCGTTTGGACGAGAGCACCGCGCTCATCACCCCGTCGGGCACCATAAAAGGTCTCCTAGCACCGGAGCAGATGATCAGGGTGAGTATCGAGACCGGGAAGGCAGAGAAGGGGAGGCCGTCGATGGAGACCCCTTTCCACACCGGGATCTACCGCTCCCGGCCGGAGGTAGGGGCGGTTATTCACCTCCACCCACCGTCGTGCACCGTGCTCGCCCTCCTCCATCGCACGCTCCGTCCGGCCATAACTCCGGAGGGCGTCCTGGTCCTGGGCAACTTCGTGCCCATGATCGCCTACGCCACTCCCGGGAGCGAGGAGTTGGCCCAGAACATCGTGACCCAGCTCGGCACGGCCAACTCCTGCCTGCTGGAGAGCCATGGCGCCCTGGCGGTGGGCAGGGATGTCATGGACGCCTTCGGAAGGATGGAGACGATGGAGTACATCGCCTCCCTGCAGCTGCGCTGCGAGTCCCTGGGCGACCTGGAAGACCTTCCTGAGGAGGAGGTATCCAGGATGCTATCCAAACATTGATGAACAGACAAGGAGTCCCGGTCCGGATGATCCTGGTTACAAAGTGGTTCGGCGTCTTCCTGGTGGACAAAGAGAAGCAGAAGGTGATACGCCACACCCTCTTCGAGAAAGACCCCAAGGCCATCGCCACCAAGCTCGCCCTCGTCCAGAAGGGCGAAGTGCTGCCCGAGGAGGCAGCCATGGCCCAAAAAAGGATGCGAGTCGCCGAGCCCCGGCTGTCCCCCCTGGGAAAGCCAGAGTTCGTGGACTCCGCTTTCATCCGGCCGGAGGATTACGGGTTCTCCCCGCAGCTAATGCAGAAGGTCATGGTCGAGCTGGGAAAGCTGCGGACCAGGGAACCCCTCCCTGCCGACCGCTTCATCGTCCAGGCCGTGCGCGCACTTGACGACACCATTGAGATGATCAATCTCACCAGCGAGCGGCTGCATGAATGGTATGGCTTACACTTCCCTGAACTCGCGGACTATGCCCGGGAGGAACGTTACGCTCGGCTCATCGCCGAGAAGGGCTCGCGGGAGGTCATCCAGGATGCCCTGGACCTGCAGCTGGAATCGGTGGGTTCGGAGCTGGAGGAGAAGGACCTAGAGGTCGTGAGGGGCTTCGCGAACTCCCTCATCCAGCTTTACGAGGAGAAGGCCAGGCTGGAAGCGTACATCGCCGAGCGCATGGAGGAGGCGGCCCCCAACATCACCTCCATCGTCGGGGCCAGCCTGGGAGCGAGGCTCATCTCCATCGCCGGAGGGCTGAAGCGGCTGTCCCGCATGCCCGCGGGGACGGTGCAGCTGCTGGGTGCGGAGAAGGCCTTGTTCGCCCATCTCCGCCAGGGCAAGCGGCCACCCAAGCACGGGGTCATCTTCCAGCATCCCACCGTCCACAGGGCCCCCTATTGGCAAAGAGGCAATATTTCGCGGACGATGGGTGGCAAGCTGGCCATCGCCTCCAAGGTCGACTATTTCAAAGGTGAGTTCATCGGGGATCGGCTGAACGAGGACATCGCCAAGCGGGTCGAGGAGGTCATGCGCAAGTACCCCGAGCCTCCCAAGAAGGAGCAGCGGCCCCGAACCGACTACCGACCCAAGGGCCAGTACCATGGGCCGCCCCGCCAGGGACGGCCGCAGCAGCGTTGGGCCGGGAAGAAAGGGGGGCGGTGAGGGCAGTGTCCCGCTGACCGTCACTGGCCTACCGTACCGCTGATGACCCTCCATACGGGCGTTGGATGAAGCAAATTATTTAAACAGGGGGCGATTTCCCTCCAATTGATATATATGTGGACTCAGGCCGAGGTCAGGGAACTCAAGGTAGGACGCTACATGCTTATTGATGAAGAACCCTGCAAGATTCTCTCCATCGACACTTCCAAGCCCGGCAAGCACGGCGAGGCCAAGAGCCGGATCGATGCTGTTGGGCTCTATGACGGTAAGAAGCGCAGCGTCGTCCACCCGGTGAAGCACAAGGTCCAGGTGCCCATGATCGACAAGCGCAAGGGGCAGATCCTGGCCATAGCCGGGGACGAGGCCCAGATGATGGACCTGGAGACCTTCGAGCAGTTCTCCCTGCCCATCGATGAGGAGCTCAGGGGCCAGATCAACCCCGGTGACGAGGTCCTCTACATGGTCGCGATGGGCAAGAGAAAGATCACCAAGGTCTGAGCAGGTCACCACAATGCCCTCTCCAGGAATAACCTTCCTGGGCGCGGACACGCCATATCCGGCCTCCAAGTTCGTCGTACTGGGCGTTCCGTTCGACCTGACCACGGCCTTCCGCCCGGGAGCGCGGTCCGCCCCCACCGCGATACGCGAGGCGTCCTATCATTCTGAGAGCTACATGCTGGAGCATGGGCTTGACTTGACAGAGGTGGGCGTGCACGACCTAGGCAACCTACCCGACTACGCTACCGTCGATGAGATGGTAGAGGGCACCAAGCAGGCGGTCAAGGGCATAGTGGCCGATGGCAAGTTCCCCCTAATTTTGGGCGGAGAGCACACCATCAGCATCCCCACTATCGAGTCCTTCGAGGATGTCGGGGTCATCTTTATCGATGCCCACCTCAACTACAATGATGTGGGGATGGGACAAAGGTACTGCCATGACACGGTGGTCCGAAGGGTCGCGGAGCGCCTGGGCAAGGACAATGTCCTGGCCTTCGGGGTGCGCTCCATATCTAAGGAGGAGCATACTGAGGGCAACCTGCCAGAATACATCGATTCCTTCACCATCGCCCAGGAGGGCGTGGAGAAGGCGTTCAAGCGGGCCCTCAACATCATCAAGAAGGACAAGATCTACCTGAGTCTGGACGTCGATGGCCTGGACCCAGCGTTCGCGCCTGCGGCGGCCATGGCCGAGCCGTTCGGACTGACCTCGTTCGACGTGAAGAAGTGCATCAACATGCTCGGTCCCCGCCTGGCGGGCTTTGACGTGGTCGAAGTTTCCCCACCCTACGATAAAGGCAATACCGCAGCCCTCGCCGCCCGGATGGCCCAGGAAGCGGTGGCCGTGGCCTGGAAGTACCGCCGCGTGGAAAAGGAAAAAGAATCAACCGGCCCGCGTCCCTTCTGGAAGCGCTGACCGGCTTCGTTTTTCTACCCGATCAGGTCGCAGAGGACCTTCTCGCAGTCGTCGGAGCGCTTGCGAGCATCCTCCGCGCTCCTGGCCTCGGAGTACACTCTGAACAGCGGCTCGGTGCCCGACGGCCGGACTAGGGTCCAGCCGTCATCGTAGCAAATCTTCACACCGTCGGTGGTGTCCACCCGCTGCGCGGCGTAATGCTCGACCAGCGCCGCCAGCACCTTCTCCTTGCGGTCGTCCGGGCACTCCATCTTGCGCTTGTCCTGCGAGTAGTGGGGGATGCGGTCGACCAGCTTGGACAGGGGCCCGTCGGAGGCCACGATCTCCAGCATCTTGGCCACGGTCATCGCTCCGTCCCGGCAGTGCTGGTGCTGAGGGAAGATCAACCCGCCGTTCTCCTCGCCGCCGAACAGCGCACCGACCTCGATCATCTTCCTTGCCACCACCGGCGCTCCGACGCGGGTGTATATCACCTTGCCGCCGGCCCGGCGGACGACGTCCTCTACTGCCATGGACGATGAGACCGGAGTGACGACGGTCCCCCCTCCGTTCGCTCTTACCATGGCCTCAGCGGTTATGGCGAGGGACTTGTCCCCGTACATGTATCGGCCCTTATCATCCACAAAGATGGTCCGATCGGCGTCCCCGTCATGGGCGATACCCATGTCCGCCCCGGTGTCCTTCACCATAGCGATGAGGTCCTTGAGATGGGCCTCCACCGGTTCGGAGGGGTGCCCCGGGAAGGTTCCCTGGGGATTGCAGTTGAGGGTGATCGCCCTCACGTTGAGGTCGTCCAGCAGCTTTGGCGTGGAAACCGAACCGGCACCGTTGGCGCAGTCCAGGACCACCGTGAGCCCGGCCCCCCGGATAGCGTCGGCGTCCACCAGCCGCTTGACCGAGGCCAGATAGCCGTCGATAGCGCCCGTTGCCTGGCGCATGCTCCCCACGCCCTTCCAGTCCATGCTGCTGAAGCTCTTGGTGAAGTACAGGCGCTCGATCTCCTCCTCCTTGAACCGCGGCATCTCCGTGCCGTCGGCGTCCACACACTTGATCCCGTTGAACTCAGGGGGGTTGTGGGAGGCAGTGATCATGATGCCGCCCGTGAGCCCGTTGTTCTTGACGTAGTGCTGGACCACAGGGGTCGGGACCAGACCGAGATCCAGTACCTCCGCCCCGGCGCACATGACGCCGGCGGACACCGCGCTCTTAATCATCGTTGCGGAGGTGCGGGAGTCGTTCCCGATGGCCACCCGACCGCCCATGAACGTCCCTATCGCCTTCCCCAGGTCCATGGCCAGCTGGACGTTCATGTCCTTGCTGATCACACCCCGGACCCCGTTAGTACCAAAAAGCCTCTCCGCCATCATATCACCGAACTTTGTGCGCCTCGGAAGTAATTAGGATGTGTATAATGTCAGCGACGTCCTTGCACGAGTCCGCGGCGTTCTCGATGCCGTGGAGCATGTCTCTCAGGAGGAATACCGCCCGAGGGTCGATGTCCGAGAACAGTATCTCCTTCTTGGTGACAAAGTATAGCTCGTCCAGCACATGCTCGAGCCGCTCCACCTCCCGGGAGTGCTTCTCCGCCATCTGCTCGTTTATACCTAGATTCTCGATGCTGGCCCTGAGCTCCTTGGCCGCCCGCTCCAGTTCGATTGTCATTTCATGGTAGTGGGACCATAGGGTGACCGGGACCTTCACCTTCGCTTCCAGGATAAGCTGGAGATTCATCCCCGCCTCCTTGGACCAGTCGGCGATGAAGTCCATGCGACGGACCAGGCGCATAAGGTCCTCGCGTTCTTTGGGCTCCATGTCCCCCTTGCTCAGTTCCATGCTTATCCGCTCTTCGACGCTGTCCGCCTCCTGCTCGGAGAGTAACATGCGGTTAAGGGCGTCCATGGCCTTGATGGGGTCCGAGCCGCACAGGGCGGTCACCGCCTTGTTCAGCTCAGAGGCCGCATCCCCCACCGCGCGAACATGATCGCGTATCCCACTCATGACCACCGACTCGCGGCGCTTTCCGAACCACTCCAATAATGATTTCCTTTCACTCAAGCTTTATCGCCTCTTGCACGCCCTCGGGCGGTCTGGGGTAAAGTATTCCGGACCTCTTGCTCCAGATAAGGTCCACGCGGTCGCCTATATTATAATCTCGGTCCTCGGATGTACTGACATCGAAGGTCAACCGGTCCTCGCTCTCTGTTTCCACCGATATTCGGATGTATGTACCCATGAACGATATGCCCTTCACCACCGAGCGAAGACCTTCGGTGGCGGGGTGCACTCTTTCCGGGCGTATCGATAACACGACCGCGTCGCCGCTACCGAAGTCCGAGGGCCTAGCCTCCACCACCGTCCCGTCCCTCAGCTCGACCAGGGTACGGTCTTCCAGCACCTCTTTGACTACTCCCTCCAGCAGGTTCGTCTCCCCGACGAAGTTGGCGGTGAAGAGGTCCTTGGGGGCGAGATAGAGCATCTCGGGGGTGTTCGTCTCCACGATCCGGCCGTTGCGCATCAGGACGATACGGTCGGACACGGTCATAGCCTCCTCCTGGTCATGGGTGACATGGATCACCGTCAGCCCAAGGTCCTTGGTTATGCGCCTCAGCTCGTAGCGGAGGTCCATGCGCACCCTGGCGTCGAGGGCAGAAAGCGGCTCGTCCAGCAACAGAAGTTTGGCCCCCGAGGCCAGAGCGCGGGCCAGTGACACCTTCTGCTGCTCCCCGCCCGAAAGCTCGCCGGGGAACATGGACATGCGGTCCAGTAGCTTCACCAGCTCCAGATAGCGGCGGGGTATGTCCTGTGCCTCCTTCTCATCCATGCCCCTGACAATGGGGCCGTAGGCGACGTTCCCCAGAGCGTTGAGGTGAGGGAACAGGGCTATGTTCTGGAACACATACCCGATGTCCCTCTCCTCGATGGGCACTCCTTCCATGTCCCTCCCCCCGATGAGCACCTTGCCCTCGGTGGGCTCGATGATCCCGGCGATCATCCGGATCAGGGTGGTTTTTCCGCAGCCAGATGGCCCTAGGATGGTCACGTACTCGCCATCGGCGATCTTTAGGTCGATGTCCCGGGAGGCAGTCACTTTTCCGAACCGCTTCATGATCCCCTTCAGCTCCACCTCCGGCATCAGTCCACCCTCAGCTCATTGTCCAGTCCGCCCTCGGGGTACGGGAAGACCGAGGCCTTCTGCACCCCCCAATTGAGGCCGATCTCATCCCCCACCGTCACCTGATCCCGGCGGGAGGCCGGCAGCTTCACCGAGAACCTTTCCAGCCCCGGTATGCCGACGTCCAGATGCACTATGCGGCCCTCGAACAGCGTCCTCTCCACCGTCCCGGTAAGGAACGCGTCGCTCTTCTTCACCACCCTGGTGTTGCCGATCTTGATCGCCACCACTACCTTGGAGTCGACCGGCAGGGTGCATGGGCGGGCGAACACTATGCGGCCCTCCTCGTCGTGCACCGTCGTCGTTCGCCCATGGCCGGAACACAGGATCGACCCGGTGAAGAAGTTGGACTGTCCCACGAAGTTGGCGACGAAGGGGGTGGCGGGACTGTCGAACACCTCCCGGGGGGTGCCGATCTGGACGATGCGCCCGTCCCTGATGACGGCGATGCGGTCAGCCATGACCATGGCTTCTTCCTGGTCATGGGTGACATGGATGACGGTGAGGCCGAGGCTCTTGGCCATGGACCGGAGCTCGTACCGGAGATCGATTCTCAGGCGGGCGTCCAGGGCCCTCAGTGGCTCGTCCAGTAGAAGCACGTCCGGGCTCGTGGCCAGGGCCCTGGCCAGAGCGTTCCGCTGCTGCATTCCTCCAGACAGCTCGCGGGGGTACGAATCGGCCCTTTTAGTAAGACGCACGAGGTCCAGCAGCTCGACCAGAGTCTGCTTCTTCTCCTCCTCGGGCATCTTCCTGATGCTCGGTCCGAACAGGATGTTCTCGGCCACAGTCATGGTCGGGAACAGGGAGTAGGTCTGGGACAGCAGCACGGCGTTCCGCTCCTCCGGCTCCAGCCTGGTGATGTCACGGTCGTCGAAGAGCACCTGCCCGGAGTCCGGCTTGGTAAGCCCAGCGATGATCCTCAGGGCGGTCGTCTTGCCCGCTCCGGTGGGCCCCAGGAGGCACAGGTACTCGCCGTTGTTCACCGTGAGATCGAGGTCATCGGCGGCCACCACATCATCATACCGCTTGCTGATCTCCTGAAGGGCGATGCTGGGCGTTCAGATCGCCTCCTTCCTCTTGGTGATGTAGCGGAGCATGAGCATGAAGATGTAGGAGACGACGATCAGAATGATGCACGCCAGTCCGGCCTGGAAGAACGCGTTGCTCTTAACCAGGGAAACGATGAACACGGGGGCGGTCTGGGCGTTATTGCCCAGGATGGCCTGGGTGGCGCCGGTCTCTCCGAGGCTGCGGGTGAAGGCCATGATGGCTCCAGCAAGGATGGAACCCTTGATTAGGGGATAGAGCACCCGGCGGAACGACTGCATGGGGTTTGCGCCCAAGGTCCTGGCCGTCTCCTCGAAGGACGGGTCGATCTCCTCCACCGCCCCGGCCACGTTCCTCACGACCAGAGGATAGGTGAACGCTACGTGGGCCAGGATGAGGATGACGAACTGAGCCCCGCTGAGCACCCCCGCCGCGCTCCAGAATAGGCTGAGCGATATGCCCAGGGCGGCGGTGGGAACGATCAGGGGAACATTGACCAGTACATCGAGGATGTGTGACGACTTCCGGTCAGGATGCTTGGAGATGTAGAGCGCGAAGGGGATGCCCATGGCGATGTCAATAACCGTGACGATGCCGGCCAGCAGGAAAGAGTATCCCAGCGCGGAGAAGAACTGCCCCCACTCGGCGGCCTGAGGCGTCGAGAACAGCACGTAGGTGAAGATGAAGAAGGACGGCACCAGGACGAACAGGGCCAGGAAGAAGAGGGCCCCCCCGTCCTTAAGCTTGGGAAAGATGCCTCGGCTGAGCATCTTCTCCGGCATCGGCCACACCTTGCGCAGGGGGATGTGGAACTTCATGATGAGAAGCTTGAGCACCACCAGCAGGATCAGGGCCAGGATGATGAGCAGGATGCTTACGAAGGCCAGGGCCGGAGTGTAGCTGGGGTCGGTTAGGGACAGAGTCTTCCAATCCCCGATAAGCGTGGGCCCGGTGGCGAAGTCGCTGGCCGCGGTGACGCCCATGCGGGACATCGTGCTCAGGGCGATCATGGTCCCCCCGGTCTCGCTCATGCTGCGGGAGAAGCACAGGATCACACCGGTCGCCAGGCCAGCCCGGAAAAGCGGCAGGGTTACCGTGCGGGCAGCGGTCAGCCGGCTCGCCCCCAGCGTCCGGCCAGCGGTCTCGTAGGTCTCGTCGATCTCCTCCAGGATGGCCGACAGGGAGCGGACCATATAGGGATAGGAGAACACGATGTGCAGCAAGATGATCAGGATGAAGGGGGAGGAGATGATAGAAAGGGAGAAGGGGGGAGGGTTTGGGTTCACGACCCAGAAGATCGCTGCGGAGAAGCCCAAGGCGGCAGTGGGTACCGCCAAAGGCATATCTATCAACGTATCCAGCAACTCCTTTCCCCTGAAGTTCTTGCGTACCAGCATCCACGCTACAGGGAGGCCGGCGAGGAAGTCGATGATCGTGACGATGGTGGCGATGGCGAAGGACGCGATAATGGCGTCCTGGATCATACCCATGGTCTCCGGGTTGCTCAGAACGGTGAGGCTGATGGCATCCCAATCGGTGAAGGCATAGGTAACGACGTAGACCGTGGGCAGGACGATGAAGAGGAGGAAAAAAGCGATGATGAAGGCGTTCCAGCCCTTGCGGAACCCCTTGTGGTTAATGAACTCTAGGAATTGATCCCGTCGCTTCATTGCTTAACCCTGCAGGCCTTTACCACCGTAAAGACTGGTGCGATAAATAACTACTGGGAGAGGTTTGGGGCACCGTCACTGCCTGGCCAGGACCTGGTCCCTGACCACTTCATCCCTGGCCACCACGCAATCGGGGCCGATTATGCTGTTCTGGACCTTGGCTCCCTCCTCCACCAGCGCCCCTCGGAGCACCATGCTCTCCGATACCTCGGCGCCCCGGGATATGAGAACATCGTCCTCGATGTACACATGGGGACCGATCCGGCACCCTCGGAGGTGAGCGCGGAGGACCGTGTTGGCTCCGATCACCGCAGCCTCCTCCTCCTTGATGAGGTCGGGCGAGATCCTTCCCCCGCCCAGGTCGAGCAGGGTCCGCTGGGCGGCGAGGATGTTCTCCCGCGTCCCGCAGTCGATCCAGTGGCCCTTGAACTCGTAGCCGTAGAGACCCTTGTCGAGCACCTTAGGAAAGACCTCCCGCTCCATCGACACCACGCCCGACGGGATCTGGTCGAGGATCTCCCGCTCGAATATGTACACACCGGCGTTGATCGAGTTGGAGATGGCTTCCTCCCTCTTCGGCTTCTCCTGGAAGGTGGTGATTCGCCCACGCATGTCCCTCCCCACGACCCCGAAGGCCGAGGGGTCCTCGACCTGCCACAGGGACATCGTTCCAATGCCTCCATGGGAGCGGTGGTATCGGAGCATGTCGTTGAGGTCGATGGAGCACACCACGTCGCCGTTGAAAGCGATGAAGGTATCATCGAGATAGTGGGAGACGTTCTTGATGGCCCCGCCTGTGCCGAGGGGTTGCTCCTCGTTGACCAGGACGATCTTGCGGCCCACATCATGGGTGCTGAAGTACGCGTCCAGGGCGTCACGCATGTAGGAGACGGCGAGGATGACGGTGTCGACCTCAGCGGGCAGCGGATCGATTATGTGGCTAACCAGCGGCTTACCTAGGAGAGGTACTAGCGGCTTGGGCATCCCGTAGGTCAGGGGCCTGAGACGGGTGCCCAGGCCTCCGGCCAGGATCAGGGCTTTCATGTCCGCTCGACTACTGCAGAAACCTAGGCACGGTTCACAGCGGGGAGATGCTCACGACATTGTTGCCGCGCAGTACCACGACCCCCAAGCGTCTGGTCTGCTCGGAGGTACGCTCCTCGGTATCCTCCAGGACCATGTTCATGTAATCATCGTAGCCGACCAGCTTTCCCTCCAGGACCCTGGTGTCCTTGAGCAGAAGAGAGATCCGGTGGTCCATCGACTTCTCGAGCAGCGCGAGCGGCATCACCATAAATAATCACTTGCCTTGGGATTGTAGGGACGTAATTTAAGCTTTCCGTAAGGGGAGGGCGGGGCCAAGCGGATCGCAGAACGGCACTTCAGTTTTGTGGGCTGGTATATAGAATGCATTAAATCGTTCGATACAGTTGAAATCGCTGCGGCTATGGACACGGAGACTCGGCTCATCCTTGACATCGCGCTGATCCTAGGTTCAGCAGGTCTGCTCAGCATCCTGTTCGGGAAGTTGAAGATGCCCACGGTCATAGGGTACCTTGCCGGGGGGGTCCTCCTCGGCTCGGTGGTGGTGCCGGGAGTGGCCATGGACCAATCCACCCTTTCGATCTTCTCCACCATCGGCGTCATCCTGTTGATGTTCTTCATCGGCATCGAGCTCAACCTCAGGGGGTTGCGCCACACCGGGCCTTCGGCGTTCCTCATCGTGTCCATCGAGATGACCCTCATGGTCATCCTCGGATACTACTTCGGACTGATCATCGGCCTGGAAGAGGTCCAGGCGGTGTTCCTGGGGGCCATCATCTCGGGCGCCAGCACTGCCGCCGTGCTCCTGGTGGCCAAGGAGAACGGCCACATCGACCGCGACCTGTCCCGCGCCCTGATGTCCATCATGGTGTTCGAGGACATAGGGCAGATCGTCATCCTAACCCTCGCCTCCCCCCTCGCCACCGGCACCGTGGCCGCCCCGGGCACGGAGTATTGGATCATCCTGGAAATCATCGCCTTCATGGGACTCAGCATCCTGGTGGGACTCATGGTCCTCCCCCGGGGCCTCGATTGGCTGCGAAGGAACTACTCCAAGGAGACAGTCCTCATCGTCTCCCTGGCCCTGTGCTTCGTCATGGCCTTCATCTCCGGCTACATCGGATTGTCGGTGGCGATAGGGGCCTTCCTCGCTGGGCTCATCGTCTCCGAGTCCACCTGCAACAACCTCATCCGTCGGAGGATCGAGCCGATGAAGGAGGTGTTCATCGCCATCTTCTTCATCGCCATCGGAATGCGCATCGACGTGGGCCTGGTGTTGGACAACATCCTGCTGTGCCTAGGTATCGCCACCGTATTCATCGTGGGGAAGTTCTCCACCATCCTGTTCGCCTCCTACCTGACGACCATGGACCTACGGTCCTCATTCTACCTCGCCACCAGCATGGTGGCGATGGGTGAGTTCGGGTTCATCATAGCCACCCTTGGACTCAGCGCCGGCATCCTGGATCTCGGCTTATACTCTACGGTCATCGGGGCAGCCCTCATCACCATGATCGTACTCCCCCTGCTCTCCCGGTCTGGGCCTCGGATTTACGACCGGACGTCCCGAGCCGCTCCCTCCTGGGCCCATGAGATCGTGCGCCGCATGGAACGGGTGCGGGCCGAGGTGCGCCGGAAGATGAGCATCTCCCCGGAGTTCCGTCTGGAGGTCCGCCAGCAGCTGCTGCTTGTCTTCGTGGACCTGATCTTCATCATCTCCATCCTCATCGGGCTCAACCTGATCTCTCCGGTGAACGACCTCATCGCCCCCCTGGCCGGGGAACTCCACCTGCTGCCCGCCCTCCTGCTGTTCATGATCACCGTGGTCCTCATCTCCCCGGTGGTGGTGAACATCGTGGCCCGCCTGCGGCTGATCGCCTTCATCATCATGATCAACGTCTCTGAGGGCGGGAGGCATTCCATCTCCGGCCGTATGCGCATCTACCGCATCTTCCGCAACGTCGGCCAACTGTTCATGATCGCGGTCCTGCTCCTCCTCTTGGTCCCCTTTCTCCCCCCGGTCGGGGCCCTGGACCTCTTCGCGGTCCTCGCCCTGTTAGGGGTGGTGGTGTCGCTATCGGCCCTGTCATGGGGAGTGCTTCGTCCGGCGTTCAACCGAGCGTCCTCGGCCTTCGTGGCTAAAATGGTCCTCCTCGATGATGATGAGGACTCGCCGGCGGAGAGCAAGTACTGCGAGGAATGAGACTACGGCCCGTGGGCCTTCTCCTCCATCCATCGTCTGACCGCGGTCTTGCTCGTGCCGTCGATTCCGAAGTACTCGCAGAACCGCTTAGTGGTCGTCAGGACGAGTGTCTGCCCCTTCTTCTTGGCGGTGACCAGTCCGAGCTGGTGCAGCGTCCGGACGTCGTCATAGACCCTTCCGCCGAGCGAACGGGCAAGATCGCTCTGCATGATCGGCTGATGATAGGCTATCATGGCCGCGGTGCGGAGGACCTCGTCCGGGACCTCCTTGGGAGAGAACTGCCTGCCGAACGGACGGTACTCCTCGCGGACGATGAACGAGTATCCCACTCCGGTCTTGGCCACCTGCATGGCCGACCCCCGGCTGTCGTACTCCTCCTCGAGCTTCTTCAGCGCCCGGCGAACGACCGCCCCGGTAAGCTGGGTCTGGACCTCGATCTCGGAGACCTTTACTGGTGTGGAGGAGGAGAAAAGGACCGCCTCCACGATGCGGACGGGATCGAGGTCCACCTCACATCACCGCTTCCTTGCTCCGAGGAAGCGCCTGGGGGGTGGGCACCGAAGGAGCGTCCTCCAGAGTGCCGATATCCCAGTCCAGCTTGACCTCCAGCTTAATCGTGCCGTAAGGGCTGTCGTCCTGCCACACCGAGATCCTCCCCGAGCGAGCCAGGAACAGCAGGGACATGAATACGGTCACCAGGTCCTCCCGGCCGCCGTTCCAGAGATCATCGATCTCCACCGGGCCAGAGCCGCATTTGGAGATGCGCTGCCACACATCCTCGACGTCCTTTTCCAGGTCATCGTTGTGGGCTTTGGTGTCGAAGAGGCCGTTGAGCTTGGCGCGATTAGCCTCCCTGATCCTTTCCCGGAGGGCGTTACGCTCCTCCTCTTCCTGGGCCTCCTGGAAGGCATTCAGGAGCTCAAGGAGAGTGACCGGGCGAGAGCCACGGTGGCGGACAACCTCGTCCAGCTCGATCTCGTCCGGCAGCACCAGCACCCGCCGGGGCTCCTCCGGGACGAAGAGGTCGAGGCATTCCATGTCGTCCATGAAGTCGTCTGCCCGAACCTCGGAGTTGGTGAGCACCCGTTCGCTCTGCATGCGCAGGATGGACCAAGCCATCAACATAAGCTTGCCGGCGAGGACGAAGTTAACCTCCTCCTCCTTGACCCGCTCGGCGTAGAGCGTGGTGAACTTCATGAGGTCGATGTCCCAGGGGTCCAGATCGTTGGAGAGCACCAGCTCGAAGACCGTCTCGATGGAACGGTCCAGGGGGTCCCGGGAGGTCGGCGCGGTGTTGGCGTCCCGGAGGATGGACAGATAGTGGTCGATCTTCTCCGAGCCCGAGTCATCGTCGATCATAGCCTTGTGGAACAGGAGGTGCCCGAGCACCCCTTCCGCGGCCTCGCAAGACATCATGATGTTCCCTCCATCCTCTCTTCTTGTATCTTAAGTTCTGCCGGCAGTTCGCTCACATCGGAGATGTTGGGTCGGATGATGACATGGGATATGCCGCCCTCCTGCTTGGTGACCCCGATAATGTGGTCGGCCTTGGTCAGAGTGATCTTACGCAGTGAGATCTGTACGAACTGGGCGGTCTTGGACGACTTCTGCACCCTCCGAGCGACCATGTCCGCGTTGATGCCATCGAGGAACATGTCCACCTCATCGAGCAGATAGAACGGCGAGGGTTGGTACTCCTGTATGGCGAAGATGAAGGCTAGGGCGGTGAGGGACTTCTCCCCTCCGCTGAGCGCCTCCAGTCTCAGGACCTTGCCCTGCTTCGGCTTGGCCTTGATGGCCAGCCCGCCCTGGAATGGCTCCTCCGGGTTCTCCAGAAGTAGTTCGGCCTCTCCTCCTTGAGACAGATCAGCGTAGGCCTGCCGGAAGTTCTGGTTGACCGCATCGTACACCTTCAGCAGGGCCACCTTCTTCTTCAGGTTGAGCTCTTCCTCCAGCCTGAGGAGGTCCTTGCGCTGGGCATCCAGACGACGGGTTTCGGCGCTGAGCTCGTCGTGCCTGGCTTTTTTCTCGGTATAATCGTCCACCGCCTTCAGGTTCACCGGGCCCATGGAGCTTATGGCGCTCTCACACTGGCGGATTATGTCCCTCAGCGCATCCATGGACGGTGCGGGCAGGACGACCGGGGTGTTCAGCTGCCGGAGCTCCTCCTCCAACTCGCCGATGCGGATCTGACCCTGGGCGATTCGGGTATTCAGGCCGATGATAATCTCGCCCTTGGTCTCCACCGTGCCGGTGATGCGATCCCTTTCCCCTTCCAGAGAGGTCTTCTCCCTGAACAGCTGCTCCTTGCGCTGGCGCAGGCCGTTCATCTCCTGGCCCATGGAATCCTCAATCTTGCGCAGGGCGGCCAGATCGGTCCGGGCGCGCACCGCCTGGGCGGTCGCCTCCTCGCCCTCCCTCTTCAACCGGACGAGCTTCTCGGCGAGCTGCCGCTGGGCCTCCACAAGTTCGTCCCTGCGCTTCTGGGTGAGCTTGATTCGGGCGTCCAGAGTGTCCCTGGCCGAGCGCAGCTCGGAGGTACGGATGGTCAAGTCGGCAACCTCGCCCTGGAAGGCCTTGAGCTTCTGGGCCATCTCCCGGGGAGCGAGCTTTTCCATCTTGGCCCGGGCCTCATCCCGGCCCATCCGCTTCGAGCCCAGCTCCTTCTCGGCCTGAGCGAGTTTGCCGACCAGCTCGGTCAGCGCGGTGGCCACCTGGCCCAGTTCGGTCGCCTTCTTGGTCTTCTCCCCGGCAACCTGGGTCAATTTGGCGCGCAGGTCGTCCCTCTGCCGCTCCAGGGCCTTGAGGGTCACCGATGACGCCCCTCCGACCCCAGTCAGCTCTCGGATACGTGCCTCCAGGGCGAGCATGTCCGAGCGGGCCTGGGTCAGATCGGTCTGAAGCTTGATGGATGATTGGATCGCAGTGTCGAGCTTGGCGGAGACCTCCTCCAGGCGGCCCTTGGCCGCGGCCCCGAACTTGAGCTGGGTCTGCTCGACGTTCCCTCCCACCATCGCCCCTGAGGCCTCCAGCAACTCTCCGCCTTGGGTGACCAGGCGAACACCCCCCATGAGCCTACGGGCCTTGTCCAGGGTGTCCACCACGACAGTGTCGCCGAGAACATACCAGAACGCGGCACGGTATTGCTCGTCGAACTTGACCAGGTCGATGGCGAAACCCACCGCGTCCTTGGCCGCCATGATGGCCTTTCCTCGCGGCCGGCCGTCCAACATCTTGGTCAGAGGCAGGAAGGTTGCTCTCCCCAGCCCATTACGCTTCAGGTGCTGGATGCATTGTGAGGCGACCTCATCGTCATCGACCACTATGGCTTGCATGCGGTTGCCGGAGGCGACGTTAAGCGCCGTCTGATAGTGCGGGTCTACCTCTGCCAGCTCGGCGATTGTGCCGTGGATGCCCCGTATCGTGCGCCCGTCCCTCGCCTCCATAATCCCCCGCACGGCGCGGTTGTACCCCCGGGCGATCTCCCCGGCGGCCTCCTCCTCAGCCTTCAAGCGGGACACCTCCCGCTGCAGGGACTTGATGGCCTGCTCCAGCTCGTTGCTCTCCTTGGTCAGGCGGGCCTCCGCCCCCTTCTTCTGGAGGAACTCCTCCTGGAGGACCTTCAGCTCCTTGCCCGAGCCCTTGTCATGGTCCTTGATCTCCTTGATCTTCCACTCCGCATCGGTGACCCCAAAATCGTGGGCCTTGATGTCCTCGTCAAAGGCGGCAGCCTCGGACTCCAGCCGCTCCTTGCGGCCCTCCAATCGGTCCCTGTCCATCGTCATGCGGTTAAGAGCTTCCTCGGCCTCCCGTACGCCCTTCTCCCGCCCCGCGATGTCCCTCTCCAGGTCCGCGAGCTCGGTGTCGCAGGCGCTGATCTTGCCCTGAACCTCGGCCAGTTTCTCCTTCCTATCGATGAGCTCGGCCATGCCCTTCTCCAGCAGCCGGGCCTTCTCATCATGCTCGGCGACCAGCGAGGTGACATCCGCGGCGGTTTCCTTTTCCTCCACCGCGCGCTCGCTCATCTCCGTCTGCACTTCGCCCGCCGCTTGGGAGGAGGTTGCGGCGCGGTCCTCTGACCGGGCCACCAGGATCTTCACCGCGTCGATCCTCTCCTTGAGCTCCCGGAACTCCTTCCCGCCCCTGGCCTCCAGCTCGCGATCTACCTGTACCATGCCCTCATCCAGCTTGGCGATCCACTGGGCGATGGCCGCCTTGCGCTCCCGTAGCGTGACGATCTCCGCCTGAATGTTGGCGATCTGCTTCTGGGTGCTGGCGATCTCGGCCTCGGCGTTCTCCTTCTGGCGATGGGCCAGCTGAGCCTTAGAGCGGGTGAGCGTCTCCTTGGTCCGGAGGTAGGTCATTGCCACCTCCTTCTCCTGCTCCAGCTGGTCGATCTGCCGCTGCAGCTCGTTAAGGATGATGGATATGCGGTCGATGTTGGCGTCGGCCTCGTTCCTCTCCTTCTGGGCCTTGAGGATCTCCTCGTCGAACTTGGAGATGCCCGAGATGTCGTCGAGGATCCTCCGACGCTCCAGGTTGGACATCGTGACCACCCTGGTGACGTCCCCCTGCTGCACGAAGTTGTAGCCCTCGGCGCTGATGCGGGCGTTGGAGAGGAGCATGTCGAACTCCGAGAGCGAGGACTTACGCTCGTTGACGTAGAAGTACGAGCTATACCCGTCGCCCTCCGAGGCCAGCTTCACCAGCCGGGTCAGACGGACAGTATCGTCATCGATGGGGATCAAACGGTCCTTGTTGTCGAAGACCAGAGAAACCTTGCAGTGGTCGGCTGGCTGCTTGCTGCTGCCACCATTGAATATCAGGTCGGTTAGCTTCCCGGCCCGGATGGCCCTGGAGCTCTTGGGACCGAGCACAAATAAGATGGCATCGGATATGTTGGACTTGCCGGACCCGTTGGGGCCGGTGACCGCGGTATAGCCCTCTAATAGTGGAACGGTCAGCTTCCTGCCGAAAGACTTGAAGTTCTCCAGCTCGATCTGTCTAAGGTACATTCGTCCTCCGCCATCGGAGGCGAAAGAGGGTTACCAAGTTCCTTGGTACCCTGTTCGCGCATCCCATCACTAGTCCGACGCGTGTCGGACGGTAGAAAGAAATGAAATCAGACTATATAACTCTTGTTGCCTGTTTGCCGGTTTATGTCCCGAAAAAGTGGTCAGAGCCAGTATACCAATGTAAAATTGTATTAAAATCATAGAAAATATTTTTTGAGGCGTGTTACAAGAGGACCGCTTCGGCGTCCGGGCCCGGGACGTTCCTGCGCCCGTCCCGCCAGGACGCCAACTATAATATCTGGCCGGCGGTTGCCTGGACGATGACGAAGATCCTGCTGCTGTCACCGCATACCGACGATGTCGAGCTGGGGTGCGGGGGCAGCGTGGCCAAGTTCATCGAGCAGGGGCATGAGATCCTATGGGTGGCATTCTCTGTGGCCGAGGATTCCCTGCCCGCGGGCATGCCCAAGGACACGCTGGCGAGGGAGTTCGAGAAGGTCATCCAGCGTTATGGCCTGGATGATGAGCACCGCGAGGTCCTGGACTTCCGGGTGCGCCACATGAGCGAGCATCGGCAGGACGTCCTGGAGCACCTTGTCCAGGTGCGGTCGAAGTTCGGACCGGACATAGTGATCGGCCCCTCCGTCCACGATTACCACCAGGACCACCAGGTAGTGGCCAACGAGATGGTCCGGGCATTCAAGTCCTCGGCCAGCATAATATGCTATGAGCTTCCGTGGAACAACGTACGGTTCGACAGCCAACTGTTCGTGGCCTTGGAGGAACGGCACATGGAGAGGAAGTGGGAGGCACTGCAGGAGTACCGCTCCCAGATGGTGAACCGTCGAAGCTACTTCGAGCGGGAGTTCATCTTCGGCATGGCCCGCATGCACGGAGTACAGTGCAACAACCGCTTCGCCGAGGCCTTCGAGGTCATCCGGTGGAGGATGTGAGGGTCACATCCTCTGACCGCCATCCACCCCGATGATCTGGCCATTGATGAAGGCGGCGCCCTCGGACATCAGGTACAGCGCTACCGAGGCGACGTCCTCCGGCTGCCCTGCCCGGCCCAGGGGAGTGTCGGCGATCAGCCTCTGACGCACCTCCTCCTTGAGCTGCCTGGTCATGTCGGTGTCGATGAAACCCGGGGCGAGGGCGTTGACGCATATGCCGCTCGGGCCCAGCTCCTTGGCCGCCGATAGGGTCATACCGATGACGTAGGCCTTGCTGGCCGCATAGGCGACCTGACCCCGGTTGCCGAGCCGGCCGACGATCGACGCCAGGTTGATGATCCGCCCCCCCTTCTGCCTCTGCATCATCTTGGCGGCAGCCCGGAGGCATAGGAACGATCCCCGGCAGTTGACCGCGATTATCCGGTCCAGCTCCTCGGTGGAGGTCATCAGAAGAAGGTTGTTGCCCACTATGCCAGCATTGTTGACCAGCACGTCGAGCCGACCGAAACGCTCTCTGACAAATTTGAACATCGACTGCACTTCAGCCTCGACGGAGACGTCTGCCTGGAAGGTCTCCGCATGGAGGCCTTTCGACCTCAGCTCCGCCTCCAGGTCCTTGGCCCCCGCCTCGCACTGGTTGTAGTTGATAATCACCGTTCCCCCGGCCTCGGCCGCGGCGCGGGCGATCGCCCGACCAATGCCCCTGCCGGCCCCGGTCACCAGGACCACATCACCCTCGGTCATTGTCGTTCCTCCTTATGGTCGTCCACCGCACCATCCTGCCCAGCGGCAGCATCCCGTCCCAGGGCAGGGCAAAGTCGTTCATGCTCCCCGGGAGCACGAAGCGGTCAACACCGATGTAGGACGCTTTATTGGCGAAAGCCATCCTCCTGTCGGGGTCCTCGATGCACAGCGCGACGGTCTGGACCCTCCGGGTCAGCCACTCCGCGGCCTCCAGCAGATCGCCTACCTCACGGACGAAGAGGCACTTGCCCTGGACCGGCTCCGGCAGACCGGCGTCCTGGTCGATGAGGATCGTCCACCCAAGGTCACCGGGCATGACGATGTCCTTATCCTCAGAAAGCAGGTAGGCTCCCCGGACGTTGATGATGTCCAGGCAGCGGGCCTCCGGCCTCCGGGTGCCGAGCATCCGGCGGGGCAGCGTTTCCAGGCAGCGGGCCATGTGCTCGGCGAACTCTCTAGCCGACATCGCTCCCCTTTCCACTATGGCCACCTGGGGGGAAGAACACGCGGTTTGGTCGAACAGCGCCACGTCCATCGCCAGCGGCTTAAGAGCGTTGTCGAGGTCTTCCCGGGCGAGGAAGGCTTGGTCGAACACCGCCAGGGAGTACTTGGGCCCGAACAGCAATATGTCGCAGGTGTCCTTCTGGGGAAGCGCGGCCACGCTCCTCACCGCCTCGCTGCCCCCCCACGCCAGCTTGATGTCGGCGGCTTGGGACATCATCTCGTTCGCTTCGAGATGGGAGGAATCGAAGGAGATCATGCATACCGTCTCCACGATGGTCGAACCGGAGATCATCCGGCCGTTCCTGTCCACCTCGATGCGGGCAAGGCGCTTGAGGACGGCGGTGAGCACTCCCCGGTTGACCTCGGAGACCTTGAGCACCGAGGCGTTCTTGGTCAGCACTGCGAGCATGAGTGAGAAGAAAGACAGCGTGGGCACGTTGTTGGGCAGCCAATGACAGGACACCCCCCGGGGCTGGGCCCGCATGAGCACTCCGGGCTGGACCTCGCAGAAGCGGTCCAGCGCCTCTCTGTTCACGAGATCGATCGACAGCAGGCGCTCGAGGTTGTCTCTCCTCAGCCACAGGCTCATGTAGCTCGCCCCTTCGATCGCGCTTACCACTGGATCTCGGACCATCTCCTTACCCAGCCTTGCCAGCAGTTCGATGATATCGTCGACCGAGAGCGCATGAAGAGCGGTACGGCGCTCCTCGAGCAGGGCGACGGCAGCCTCCAGGTCCGGGAGGTCCGTCTCCACGAACCTGCCATCCAACAGGTGACAGCGGACCATGGACTCACCGCTCCCGGAAGGTGTCGCCGCAGCCTCGGGCCTCGGCCTGCTCAGCTCTCCCTTCCACCACGAAGTACCGACCCTTGCGACCGCACGGACAGTCGTCGGTCCCCAGCATCCGACCGACATCCTCGGTCAGGACCGCCTGCCCATAGTAGCTGTGCCCCAGGACACTCATGACCTCGATGAGCCCACGCTTCCCCGGAGGGCACTCTTTGAGGGTCTGCACGTCGCGGATGATGACCTCCCCGAACACCGGCACATGCTTGTGCCCGAACTCACAGTCCACAAAGATGACCCCGGTCTGCTCGGCCATGCCGTAGAAGTCCCGCACCTCCCGGGGGTCGCAACCCAGCAGCCTCGACAGTCTGGAGGAAAAAACCTCCCGGTCGACCTTCTGGTCCTTGAGCTTCTTCCAACCTCCGCCATGGAAGACGACCGCCCGGGGAAGATCCATCCTCAACCCACGCTCCTCCATCTGGGCGCAGAAGACGGACCAAATGATATAGGTGAAACCGAAGACGTAGACCTCGTTGACGGAGGCCAGCTTTCGGGCGCGGTCCAGGGCCTCAAGGTCCAGCACCAGCCCCCCGTCCTCCTCCTTCAGCAGGTAGACGACTTCCCGGGCATAGATGGAAAGACCTCGGGCGCCCGCTCCCCGGGCGCTCAGCTCCCGGCCGGGAGCGTTGATCCCGGGGTGATCAACGACCAGCATGACCCTTCGCTTGTCCCCCAGGTACGCGCCCAGGATGCTCCTCAGTCCCTTGGTCTGATTGGTCGTGGTGATCTTATCCAGGGGGACGACACTGGGGCGGTGGGAGGTGGTGCCACTGGAACGCAACACACGAACTATGTCCTCGGGGTCACAGGTGGTGAGGTCGAAGTCCTTGAACATGCGCACCGGGACCGCCGGCACTGAGGCCAAATCCTCCATGCTTTCGGGCGAGACCCCGAGTTTGGAGTACATCGAACGGACATGCCGGTTGACCAGCGCCTTGCCTGCTCCCAGGCGGATGATGGGAAGCAGCCGAGCCTCCTTCTCCTTTTCGCTCAGCGAGTATGGAGGGATGCGAAGCAGTTCCTCCAGCTCACCGAACATGAAGCTCACCCCTTGCCAGCAGCTCACGGATGCGGATCTTGTCCACCTTGTTCGACGAGTTCAGGGGGATCTCTGTCAGGAACGCCAGGTGCTTGGGGACCTTGTACGACGGCAGACGCTCCCGGCAGATGTTCGTCACACGCGCTTGGACCTCGTCCTCGGTCGCCTCCCCGCCCCTCCTGACCACGGCCACTATGGCCTCACCCAGGATGTCGTCCGGCACACCGACCACAGCCACTCCGTCCACGCCCTCGGCGCTCTGCACGACCTGCTCCACCTCGTACGGCGAGACGCGGTAACCGGCGCATTTGATTATGTCCCTGGACCGACCTACGACGTAGATGTACCCGTCCTCGTCCACGGTGGCCAGGTCCCCGGTATGGTACCGGCCGTTCCGGAGCACACTCCTGGTGCCCTCCTCGTCCCCATAGTAGCCCCTCATGATATTGCGTCCGGAGGCCACGATTTCTCCAGTCTCTCCGGGCCGCACCGGCCGGCTATTATCATCCAGGACCTCCAGGACTACGCCAGGGATGCCCTTACCAATGGACGCGGTCTTCGACCGCAGTAGCGCCGGAGGCAGGTAGGACATGCGGGCGGTGGCCTCGGTGGCACCGTACATGACGAAGAAGCTGATATCGGGGAAGGCGTCGGCAATCATAGAGATGAACCGCGGCTCCAGGCGTCCCCCGGCCTGGGTCATGTACCGCAGGGTGGCAAAGCGATGCTTCAGAAAGGGAGTGCGATTGATGAGTATCTGGTAGGTGGAGGGCACCCCGGCCAGGCCGGTGCAGCCGAAACGGTCAATCTCATCCAGCGTCCCGCCCAGGAAGATGCTGTGGTTGATGACCACGCTGCCCCCCACTCTCAGGTGGGTGTGCAGCAGCGATGCTCCGTAGCAGTAGTAGAAAGGCAGGACGACCATCATGCGGTCCGACGCATCGAGCTCAAGATATTCCACGATGGACGAGGTGTTGGCGATCAGGTTGCCGTGGGTAATCATCACGCCCTTCTTCGCCCCGGTGCTGCCTGAGGTGAACACTACCGCCGCCAGGTCGTCCTCGGAGACCGTTGGGCGGAGGTCTTCCTTCACCTCAAGGCTCGGAAGGTCGTCCTCGGTGAGCAGCGGGACGCCGGGAACGGCCTTGGCCGCCAAGCGGGACTGCATGAACGCCAGCATCGGGCGGCAGGTCGACATCAGCGTGGAGAGGTCCTCCTTGCTGATCCTCGTCTCCACCAACAGGGCCACGTTACCGCTCCTCATCGTCGCCAGGTAGGTGAGGACGAAGAATACGCTGTTATCGGCGAGGATGAGGACCTCGTTCCCTGAGCCATGCTCTCTCGCCATCCACTTGGAGAGGGTGTCGACCCTTGAATGCAGGTCGCGGAAGGTAATGGTCTCCTTAACCCCGGCGATGAACTCACCGTCGCAGTCCCCGGACCGCTCGAACAGGAAGTCCACGAAGTTCATCATCCACCTGAATCTAGGACTGCCCTAAGTACCTGCTGACGATAGTCTTGGCCTTGGCGAAGTTCTCCATGGCTATGATGTCGTCCACTTCCATCTCGATGCCGAAGGCTTCCTCGATCCTCGACACGATCTTCAGGTGGGTCAGCGAATCCCACGCCTCCAGCGCGTTGTAGGCGGTCGAGTCCACGAGGTCCTTGTCCTCCAGGTTCAGCTCCTCGCAGAATATCGTCCTCAGGGTGGTTAGCTGGGCATCATCCATGTCGATCGTCCCTCTGGACCACCATCGCAAAGGCGATGGCAAGCTCCGCGGTGTGGGAGATACTTAGTAATATTTGGATATTGCCAGCATCGATCCCGGTGACACTGGCCTGCGGCGCGCCGGAGTCCAGATGGTCGATGACGATGTCGTGGTAGAACAAACGGCTTGCGGGGAAGGCGGTTCCCAGCGCCTTGATCACCGCCTCCTTGGCCGCGAACCGCCCGGCCAGGGTCGGGGCCGGCTCCTCTCGGGCGAAGACTTCCTCGATCTCCCGAGAGGTAAGAAAGTGCCCCACCGTACGGTGGTCCAGGCCGCGGAACCTCGGCACCTCGGCCAGGTCCACCCCGATGCCCAGCACGCCCTCCGCGCCACCATAGTCGGGCGACCCAATGTTCATGTTCACCTCTTGCGTATGGTCGGTCGCGCGGGATTCCCCGCCACATACTCGCCGGCCGCAACGTCCTTGATGACCGACGAACCCATCGCCACCATGACATCGTTCCCCAGGGCGATGCCGTTGAGGACAGATACCATTGGGGAGAGCCAGCACCGATCCCCGATCCTGGCGCTGCCCCCCAGCCAGACCATGGATGTGATAAGGCAGTCCTCTCCGATGCGGACGTTGTGGGCGACTTGCACGAGATTGTCGATCTTAGTCCCCCTTCCGATGACGGTGTCGCTCATGGTGCCCCTGGCGACGCACACATTGCTCCCGATCTCCACGTCGTCGCCAATGACTACACCGCCGATCTGGGGGAACTTCTCCAGCCGGCCCTCCGGGTCCCGGTTGAACCCGAAGCCGTCGGTGCCGATGACCGCCCCGGCGCGAATGATGACCCGGTCACCGATCCTTACACCCTCATGGACCGTCACCGATCCCTCCAGCCGGCTGTCGTCCCCGATGACGACGTCATCGCGCACATCGCAGAGCGGACCGATGTATACTCCCTTGCCCACAGTAGCCCGGGGGCTCACCTGGGCAGACCCGCTGACGCCCACCGGCCACCTGGTAGAGAAGTATGCCTCCACAACCCTGGCAAAGGCCAGGCGGGGGTCGTCTACGATGATGAATGTGCGGCTGGCAAGGTCCCTGCAGGTCCCGGCGTGCTCCCGCTCGGTGATGACTATGCCCGCGGCGGTCGCCATAAGCAGCTTCCTTCCGATCTCCCCGCCCTTATTGCAGAAGGTGATGCACCGCCCGTCGGCGGTGTCGATGGGCGACGGTCGGTCCGCCGTGACGTCTCGTTCCCCGATGACGGAGTGCTCGCACCGTATCGCATCCAGGACGTCTTTGAGAGCTATTGTCGACATGTGGTCGCACTTCCAGGGACCGGGAGAGGCCTAAGCGTCCGGATCCTCTTTGGCAATCCTCCTCGGCGTGATAAATACTTCGAGGCCGTTGGCTACCTGACGGAGAGCAGACGGGAGTACGACCTCAGCAGCCGGTCCTTCATCGTTCCCCAATTGTGTTCTCTCTCCGCGGCCGCGCGGCCCTTCCGGCCCATCTCCGCCCTCGCCACCGGATCCCGCAGACGGTCGATGGCTTCCCGGAAGTTCTCCTCGCTCCAGTCGAAGGTAAGGCCACAGCCTTCCCTTTCTACCACCTCGGCACTCAGGGTGCCCTTGGATGCCAGCAGAGGAAGGCCGAAAGCCATCCCCTCACCCATCTTGTTCGCTGTCCCGGTGCGGTAGTTCTCGTTGGCCGGATCGGCGAGGATTAGCACAACGTCGACCTTCTCGTACTCCTCCATGAGCTTGGTGAACGGCAGGTGCCCGAGGAACTCGATGTTTTCGTGCTCCTTAGCCGCCCTCTCCACCGCCTGGAGCAGGCGGCCCGAGCCAGCGAGGCGCAGGATGCATCGGTCGATGTGGGACATCGCCGCCATGCTCTCCTCGAGGTACCGCATCGGCTCGAAGGTCACTGGGTTGAAGAGCACCAGGGCATCATGCGGCCGGTGCTCCTTGATCTTGGACCGGGGAGGGAGCTCGATGACGTTCATGATCACCAGAACCTTATCCCGAGTGTGCTTCTCCAGTTCTCCGGCCATGGCCTCGTTGATCGTGATGACCAGGTCCGCACGGGGCAGAAGAAGCTGCTCGAACCTCTCCACCGCCCGCGAAACGGCCGCCGGTACATCCATGGCGATCATCTTGGCGTACCGCTCGTGAGCATCGTAGACCAGGGGGATCGACCTCAGGCGGGAGATAAGGAGGCCGATGGGCAGGGTGTCCAGGTCGTGAGCGTGGACGACCTCCGGATGCTCCTCCTTCGCCGCGATCAGAGAGCGCAGGAGGAAGAGTGGATAGTTGAGGACGAGGGCCATTTGCCCGTCGACCCTGCCAGTGCGGACTCTATGGAGCCTGACCCCCTCCACGGTCTCGCGGAGCGGCCTCGAACCCGGCCGGTCCCAGGCCGCGACCGTGACCTCGTGACCGCCCTCGATGAGAGCCTTCGCTTCCTTGTGCACCCGGGGGTCAGGGCGGTACTCGTTGGTCACGAGCATCAGGATCTTGGCCATGTCCCTCAGGCACCGGTGTCCACGGTCCGGCCTTCCCGCAACGATTCCATGCTCTTCTCAATCATCTCCACGGTCCTGACGCCCACGTTGCCGGAGTTACGCGTCTCGGTGGACGGGTCCCCGATGGACTGCAGGAAATTGGTCAGCTCGGTGCGTATGGTATTGTTCCTCTCGATCCCCAGCTTGTAGGTGTACCCGCTCTCGTAGATCGTCACGTCCTGGGCCACAGCATCGATCAGCGCCGAGCGGTTCTCCCCGATAATCTCGATCTGGCGGACCTTGCGGGGCGCCAGCCAGCTCAATGTGGCGTTGGCGAGCACGCCCGACGGCATCTCGCAGGTGATGTACGCCAGTTCCTCCATCTCCTTCCTCCGGTACGGCTTCCCGGTGCAGGTGATCTTGGCCGGCCAGGCATCGAAGATAAAGTTGACCATGTCAAAGAAGTGCGGGGCAAGGTCGACGATGACGTCACGGTCGGGGAAGGGTGGCTCGAGGTTCATCCACACGAAGTTCATGTTGTACGGCTTTCCGAAAAAGTTCTGGCCCATGAGGCGGCGCATCTCCAGGAGTGCGTTGTTGAACCTGTATATATGACCGACCGACAGGGCGAGATTTCGGGCGTTGGCCAGCTCCACCAGTTCAACGCCGTCCTTGGAGCTGAGGGTGATCGGCTTTTCCACCAGGACGTGCTTGCCTGCCTCCAGAGCATCCTTGCACGCCTGGTAGTGCAGGTTGTTGGGCAGACAGACGTTGACGGCGGTGATGTCCTCGTCCTCCAACACATCGCGATAGTCGTGGAAGAGGTTCTCGACCCCATAGCGGTCCCGGCAGAACTCCAAATTTTTATCCATCTGGTCCGAGATAGCCTTGACCTTCACCCCGGGGATGTTGCTGTACTCGTCGACTATCTTCTTGCCCCAGTAGCCGACACCCAGGACAGCGACCTCGATCCGCCTCATCTCTTTCCCCCATAGTGGTCGATTATGCCCTCGCACACCCGGTCGACCTCTCCATCGGTGAGGGTTGGGAAGATAGGGAGGGAGAGAACGCGGCTCGCCAGCCTCTCGCTCTCCGGGTAGCTGCCTTCGGAGAAGCCGAAGGCGTCCTTGTACACTGGCTGCAGGTGGATGGGGACCGGATAGTGGACGGCGGTGTCGATATCCCTCGCCTGCAGTGACCTCGCCAGTGAGTCCCGGTCATCGGCTTGGATGACGAACAGATGGAACACCGGGGTGACGTCCCTAGAGGGCATGGGCGGTAGGACTACTTGCTCGACGTCCTTGAGTCTCTCGGCGTAGCGGCGGGCGATCGCGCGCCGACGCTCATTCCATTCGTCGAGATGCTTCAGCTGCACGCGGCCGAAGGCGGCGTTGGCGGTGTTCAATCTCGCCGTGAAGCCGAACACGTCGTGGATGTATCTCGAGGTCCGACCGCAATCGCGAAGCTTACGAAGATCGTCTGCCAGACGCTTGTCGCTCGTCGTGATCATGCCGCCGTCCCCGCCTACGGTCATGTTCTTGGTGGCGTAGAATGAGAAGCAACCGGCGTCGCCTATGGCCCCTGCCTTCTTTCCACGGTATACTGCTCCATGGGCCTGGCAGGCGTCCTCGATGATCTTGACCTTGTCCCCCGCCGCCTCCCGGAGCTCGTCCATCCTCGATGGATGGCCGAACAGGTGGACGGGCATTACGGCGGCGGTGTTGCGCCCCGGGCGAACCTCCGCGGGATCGATGTTGTAATCCTTGGCCGAGGTGTCGGCGAAGATCGGTGTGGCCCCGGCGTGCACGACAGCGTTGGCGGTTGCGATGAACGACAGCGGGGTGGTGATGACCTCTCTGCTTCGCAGATTCAGAGCCATAAGGGTAAGGATCAGCGCGTCCGTCCCCGATGACACGGATATGGCGTGCTCGGTCCCGATGTACCTGGCGAACTCCTCCTCGAACTTGAACACGCTCTCCCCGAGGACCATCCGCTCGTTGCGCACCGCGTTGGCCATGGCCTCCACCATCTCCTCGGTGACGGTGGGCTTGGATACCTGGATCTTGTTCATCTTTCTCCCTTCCTGACGATCTGGTGAGCTGGATTGCCAACGACCAGCGCTCCGGAGGGCACGTCCTTGGTGACCACCGCGCCGGCGCCGACCATGGCGTTCTCGCCGATGGTCACCCCGCACACGATGACCGCGCCGGCGCCGATAGAGGCCCCCCTCTTTACTACGGTTGGGGTGATCTCCCAATCGCCTACTGCATGGGGGTGGAGGTCGTTGGTGAACGTGGCTCGCGGACCTACGAAGACCTCGTCTTCGATGGTGACCCCCGAGGGGATGAAGGCGAAGGCTTCGACCTTCACCCGGTCGCCGATAACCACGTCCCGCTGGATCTCAACGTACGCGGCGATCCTGCATTCTCGGCCGATCTTGCATCCATAGAGGTTGACGAAGTCGCGGACGATGGTGTCCTCCCCGATATCACAATCCTTTATCGAATAATAGTCGGCCAAGAGCTTCATCTGGCGCGCAAAGTATCTTCCGGGCCATAAACATTTGGTGATGGCTCACAGAGATGCCAGTTCAGCGATCAGCCGGTGATCCGTTGAGCGCATGGCATGATCGACCCGGCCACATGACGAGCTTGTGCTCGCTGTCATGGTGACCGCTCAGGTTTGGTCCCTAGGTCCCCTTCCCGATGCCACGGTACACGAATCCCGCGCGGCGGCAGGCATCGGCCGAGAACAGGTTCCTCCCGTCCACGATGGTCGGCGTGCGCATCGCCCGTGCGACCTTTCCGAGGTCAAGGTCTCGATAGCAAGAGTGATCGGTGACGAGGACAAGACAGTCCGCGTCCCTGACCGCCTCGCCGAGGTCCCGCACCAGGGGTACGCGGTACTCCTTCGCTACATACGGGTCGTGCACCACGAGCTCGGTGCGGTCGAGCAGGCGATCGATGATCGTCAATGACGGCGAGTGCCTGGTGTCGTCCGAGTCACGGAGGAACGCCAACCCGAGGACGGCGACCCTGGAGCCCGATAGCTCCCGCCCGGCCCGTGACAGGACGTCCTCCACCAGCTCGACCATGTGCTCCGGCATATGCTCATTGACCTTACGGGCAGAAGTGATGATGGTCGGCTTGAACTCCTTCAGGGAGGAGGCGAACAACCACGAGTCCTTGGGAAGGCAGTGACCGCCGACCCCCGCCCCCGGGATGTGCATGTCGCGGAACGGGCAGGTGTTGACCAGCCGTCTCACTTCGAAAGCGTCGGCGCCCAGCTCCTCGCAGGCGAGGGCGACCTCGTTGGCGAAGGCGATCTGCACATCACGATAGGCGTTCTCCAAGGTCTTGGAGATCTCTGCGTGCAATAGGTCGGCGGTGTGTAGCTTTCCGCCCATGATGATCGTGTACAGCTCCCTGCCCGCTTCGACCGACGGAATATCGTATCCGCCCAGCACCCGGTCGTATTCGCTCAGGTTCTTCAGAAGCCGGCCGGGCATGACCCGTTCGGGGCAGTGAACCAGCAGGAAGTCCTTTCCCGCCCCCATCCCGCTAGCCTCCTCGAGGATGGGCATTACCACATCCTGCATGGTCCTTGGAGGCAAAGTCGATTCGATGGAGACCAGTGCGCCCCGTTTCATATGCTCCCCCACCGAGCGGGCCGCGGACCTCAGGATCCTCAGCACCGGCTTCCTCGTCGCCTCGTCGATGGGCGTGTCCACGCATACGATGATGGCGTCCGCGGTGGAGATCCGGCCATAGTCGGTGGTCGCCGTGAGCATGCCGGTCTTCACCGCGTCGGATATGAGTTCGGCCAGGCCGGGCTCCTCGCCCTCAATTGGCGATATGCCGCGGTTGATCTTCTCCACTCGTGCGGAGTCAATGTCCACCGCCAGCGTGGGAATACCTTTGCTGGCGAACATGCACGCCACCGGGAGACCGACATAGCCTGCCCCGACGACGGCGACCGACCGGATGCTCATGGCGCCGTCAACGGGGACGCTGGACTTAAGGGTTTTGCGCTCTTTCGCCTGCTGACACTAGCTGGAAAAGGTTTAGAAGCGATGACGATGCTTATCGCGGCATGCTCAGGGTGGGAGTGATCGGCACCGGCTCCATGGGGCAGAACCATGCCCGCATATATTCAGAGATGGGGTGCCTCGCCGGAGTATTCGACGTCGACTCCGAGGCATGCGGTAGGGTGGCCAAGAGGTTCAGCGTCAAGCCGTACTCGAATATGGATGCGCTAATACGAGAGGTGGACGCGGTGAGCATCTGCACGCCCACCAAGTACCATTTCGACGCCGCGGTCAGCGCGGTCAACCAGGGCCGCTCGGTGCTGGTGGAGAAGCCATTTACCGGGGACGTCGTGAGAGCGAGGGAGCTTTGCGAGCTGGCGGAGAACAAGGGAGTCACCATCGCCTCCGGCTTCGTGGAGAGGTTCAACCCGGTCGTCGCCGCAACCAAGGACGCCCTCACCTCTGGGCGATTCGGGAAGGTCGTATCCATCGCTTCCCGGCGGGTGTCGTCCTACCCTTTTCGCATCCGGGACGTGGGAGTCGTCATGGACCTGGCGATACACGATGTCGACGTCATCCGATACCTCACCAAGGAGAAGGTCGAATCGGTGTATGCCCTAGGTGGGCGGATGGCCAATGATCGTTTCGAAGACCACGCCACCCTCCTGCTGCAGACCGCGGGCGGCTCGACGGGCATGGTGGAGGTGAACTGGCTGACGCCGATGAAGGTGCGAAAGGTGTCCATCACCTGCTCCGACGGCTACGCGGTCATGGATTACATGGACCAGAGCCTGCAGTTCTCCACCTCCCACATGGAGCATGTGGACACCTCGAACATGGCCTCGATGCCCATAGAGCTGGATACTCATCAAGTGTACGTACGCAAGGAGGAACCCCTGAAGCGCGAGCTGAAGAGCTTCGTCGACGCCGCCGAGCGCGGCGACCGGTCGGAGTGCGATGGTTGGAACGCCCTGGAGAATGTCTCCATCTGCGCCGCGGCGCTGACCTCGATGCGCGAGGGATGCCGCGTGCCGCTTTGATCAAATACTCCTGTCATCGAGGTATCCGACGAGTCGCCGAAGGACCTCCTTTCGTGGCCGTTCCCACCAGGCGATGCCCCCCTCCACCATCCTGATGCTGGGATGAGGCAACGCATCGCCCGGCCTCGGCAGCCCGGCCAAATAGCGGGGGCTCCTCGCTTCCAGCTTGAGGCGTAGCAGTGCGGCCTCATACTCGAACTGCCCTCGCGGGACCTCCATGGGATGATCGCCCGCGTGGGGAAGAATGCGGGATCTCTGGTACGCGTACCCGCGGCGATGGGCCTCGTCCCACACCCCGATCAGGTAGTCGTGGATCGCCCCCCAGGGATCTGGCTGCTCCAGCAACCTTCTGGTCTGGGGATGGTTGCGGTAGGCGAGGGTCCTCCCGGCCACGACGCCCTGGGCTAACAGGGCCTCACGCCACAATCCTCCCAGCCCTGGAGGGTCCAGGTAACGGGGGTGGATGCTCCACAGGCGCATACACCTACAAGTGTGCGCCAGGCCATCTATCCATCGCCAATCGTTTTATGGGAGTTAGGAGATAACATGGTTCTCTTATGTTGGTGAGCGTGGTCCTGAACATCATGAACGAGGAGCGGTACATCGCCGACCTCCTGGACAGTCTGGTCATACAAGAAGGTCCGCTGGAGATCGTGGTGGTGGACGCCGCCTCCAAAGACCGCACCCAGGACATCGTACGGAAGTACGAGGCCAGGTACCCGTTCATTAGGATGTATATCCACCCCGGTCGGCGGGGGGAGAGCACGAACTATGGGATCTCCCAAGCCCACGGAGAGGTCGTGGCCTTCACCGGTGGGGACGACCTTGCCAACCCCAACTGGATCCGCGAGCTTCGCAGAAGCTTCGAGCAGGGAGCGGACATCGTGGCGGGGCGCTCGATCATGATCGGCCTCAAGGCCTGGGAGGACCTTGATCGCGTCGAACTGTATCACAAGGGCTATGATGTCTCGTATCCCTCGGCCAACATGGCCTTCCGCCGTGAGGTTCTGGAGAAGGTGGGCGGTTTCGACACCTGGTTCATCACCGCCGAGGACATCGACCTCAACTACCGGGCCGTGGACGCCGGCTACACGATCGCCTGGAACCCGGACGCCATCATCTACCGGCGCACCAAGTCCACGGTCTACGGATTCTTCCGCCAGGCGTTCTGGAACGGCGCGGGAAGGAAGCAGCTTACGCTCAAGCATGGCAATCTGTGGGGACGTTACGATCCCTTGCGCATGTTCAAGCAGAAGATGACCTTCTGGGCGCTCACGCGCCTCGTCATCGCTCTCATGGGCTACATCGGATTCAAGCTGTTCGACGACAAGGGGCCGTATGGGAAGAGGGAGAGAAAGGAAGCCAGCTGACCGCACACTGACCGGGAGAGGTTATTATATGCTCTTCTCCTTCACGTCTAGCGTTCTTCTTGAAGCTCAGTGTCATCATCCCCACGCTCAATGAGGCAAAGTGCATCGGTGAGGTCATCGACGAGCTAAGGTCCGCCCTGGATGGGAAATCTTTCGATTATGAGATAATGATCGTAGACGGCCGCTCGACCGACGGGACAGGGGACATCGCCAGGGGAAGGGGCGCGGTGGTGATCGAGGAGCCGCGCAAGGGGTACGGCAGAGCGTACAAGACCGGCTTCGAACGGGCCCATGGAGAGGTCGTCGCCACCATGGACGGCGACTGCACCTATCCCGCGGAGGAGATCATCCAGCTGATGGAGATCTTGGACAAGGACGATCTCGAATTCATCACCACCGACCGGTTCGGCCATATGGAACCGGGAGCCATGAGTGATATGCACAAGATTGGCAACCTGGCGCTATCGTTCACCACCCGACTGCTGTTCGGCCGCAAGATACGCGACTCGCAGAGCGGGATGTGGGTCTTCCGCCGAGCTGCCCTGCTGAAGATCAACGTCACCAGCGATGGCATGCCCTTCTCCGAGGAAATCAAGATCGAGGCCTTCCGCAAGCTACGCTCCCGAGAGGTCATGATCCGCTACCGGCGGCGGGTGGGAGAGGTCAAACTGTCCTCATGGAAGGACGGCTGGTATAACTTCTCGTTCCTGTGGGTCAAGAGATTCAAGGGCCCTCGAGATAAGTCCTTGCGATCCTGATGCTCTCCCTGATGCTGTCCTTAACCGTACGGTTGTAGAAGCTGGCGGCCGGATGGTACGCCGGTATGAGCACCATCTCCTTCCCCCGAACCTGGATATTGCGGGGTCGGTTCACCTCGTCCTTCATCGACACCGGCCGCTTCAGCACATCCCGGGCCGCCGAACGGCCGAGGGTGACCACCACCCTGCGGCTCTCCAGCTCCGCCTCCAGGCATGGATAGCAGGCGTCCATCTCTTCCTGCGTGGGCTCACGGTTCCCGGGGGGCCGACACTTCACGGTGTTGGTGATGAATACCCTCTCACGAGGCAGACCCTCCTCCTCCAGAAGCTTGGTGAGGACTTTGCCTGACGAGCCGACGAACGGCCGTCCGGCCTCATCCTCTTTGGCCCCGGGGGCCTCGCCGACGAACGCGATGGGTGACGAGGGGTCGCCGTCGGGCATGACGACGTTGGTGCGCCCCTGGCACAGGGCGCAGCGCTGACAGTCCTTGAGAACGGTCATCTCTTCACGATGTCCTCGGCGGTAACCAGGGCCGAGAGCCTGACCTCGATGTCCGCGAGCCTCTGCTCCCCACCCTCTTGGCGGTTCACCACGCACAGCACGTCGCTGACGAGGGCACCGGCGGAGCGCACGGTACCTATGGCCTCCACCACCGAGCCGGCGGAGGTCACGACATCCTCGACCATGAGGACCCTTTCTCCCTCGCTCAACGCACCTTCGATCATCTTCTGGGTGCCGTGATCCTTCTTTTCCCTGCGCACCATGATGTATGGTATCTTGGTCCGCAGCGAGAGGGCGACGGCCAAGGGTATGGATCCGAGCACGACACCGGCGATCTTGTCCACCGTGAGGCCGCGCAGCTGGATCTCCCGCGCCATCTCGTCGGCGATGACCTCCAGGACGTACGGGTCGGTGCTCGCCTTCTTGATGTCGATATAGTACTCGCTCTTCTTCCCGGATGCCAGCGTGAAGTCCCCGTACATCAGGGCATTGCAGCGCAGCAGCGCCTCCTTGGTCCTCTTGTTCATCCTACCACGGCTCCTTCTTCTTCCCCATCTTGAACCCGATTATGTTGACGCTGCGGTGGAGGACCGGCACGAAGATCAAGAGGACGATCAGCGCTATGATGCTCTCCCCTTCGATATACCGCGAGGCGACCCACGCAGGATACAGCAACGCGGCGATCCCCAACCCTCCAGCCACGAAATCGTACTGGTCGAGAACCGGGGCCTTGTGCCCTCGCTCCATGCCCAGCCGGCGCTTGATGAATGCCCCGGTCATGTCTCCCAGCAACGAACCCAGAGCCAGGGCGAACACCACTCCCAGTGCATCCATCCCGGTGCCCCATGTCCACTGCTCCGGGAAATCGAGGACCCTGGAGACGATCGTCAGCAGAATTCCCAGTGACGTGCCGGCAGCCACGCCGCCGACGAGGCCGGTCCAGGTCTTGCCGTCCCCCAGGATGCGCTTCCCTCTCCACATGCGGCCAAAATCGACCGGCGTTCCGCCTCCGAAGAGCACCGCCGCCGAATTGGGAACCAGCGCCGGAAGGAATAGGAATATGCCGCTGAGTGCGACCAGGATCAGGTCCATCGGAGGCAGGAAGGCGCATCCGATAGATTACCTTTATCCGCCATCTACGGTCATGGGCCTGAAGCCTGACAGTCCCCCCGCACCCCGGCCTGGTGACAAAAATGTTATAGCTGCTCTGAAGGCCTCGCGAGGCTCATGAAGATGATCTCCCTGGCCGAGGCGTTGTCCAAGGCGAACCCCCATGGCGTCGAGGCCAAGACCATTTATGATCACGACCACGCGCTGATATCTCACCTGAAGCTGCTGCCGGGAGAGGCCCTCAAGAGACACATAACGCCGGTGGACGTGGCTTTCTACGTGCTCGAAGGCCAGGGAGAGGTGGAAATCGGTGAGGAAAAGGAGACGGTAAGGCAGGACACGATGGTGGAGAGCCCCAAGGGAGTTCCGCACCTGTGGCGCAACATCGGAACCTCTCCGCTGCGCATCTTGGTGATGAAACTTCCCCGGCCGAACGAGAAGACCAAGTTGCTATAGCTCGGACACGGCCCCGTCCCACATCATGTAGAAATTATCCTTCATCTGAGCGGCGACCTCAGACCGAGGCATCCAGATGGCCAAGGAACTAGCCACATCAGGGACCTCTCCGACCACTGGCGAGAACATGATCATGATGTCCCTTCCATCTGCCACTATGAACTTGATCATGGGCGTACGTATGATCCGCACTTCCTCGGTGAGCGGCCTCAGCTCCTTGACCAGATCGAGACCCCCATCGGCGGTGGCGATGGTTGACCGGGTCATGACCCTGACCCTTACCCCCTTCCGGCGGAGCTCTGGAGCTACCTGGACCATGACCTCCAGCTCCTCTCGCATGTAGAGCGCGCCGAGCAACAGGACCTCCTCACGTGCTCGTCCCAGTATTTCTCTGACCCGGGCGGCTATGTTCTGCGATCCTCGAACCATCCATGCGTTGGGGGGCTCCTTCTCCACCACACCATCGTACCTGGTGCGCAGCTCCGCGGCGGTCGAGTCAAGCTCATCGATCATCCTCTCCCTGCGGGAACCCATGACCTTCCGGGGGTCGCAAGCCGCATATCTCATGGGGCGGGTGCCCGTGGTGGTGACCCATTCCTCTCTCACCAGGCGACGGAGCACATCATAGACCTTGGAGCGAGGTACCGTGGACGCTTCGGCTACGGCGGACGCGCCCAGTGGACCATAGGTGATTAGGGCGAGATAGGCACGGGCCCCATAGTCAGTCAGCCCTAGCATCCTTAGGTTGGAGATCAGCTTGTCATCGTACCTCATATTCCCGTAGCACCCTCACAGGGTGACAGCAATAATAAGTATCCTCCGGGTGGACGGGGGCTCATGACCTCGCTCCATATGCTGATCGGTCTGGTTCTCTCGCTGGCGATCATCATTTTTCTGGCCATACTTTTGTCTCGACAGATGCTGACCCGCCGGGTGGCCATCTCGATGCAGGTCGCGGTCCTGCTCGTCATGGGCCTTGCGTTAGGGGGCGTCCCTAACCCGGTGGCACAGCTAGATGCTTTGGTTCGATCGCTGAGGTGGGGTCAAATCTCCTTGCTGCCCCTCCTTGGGCTGGGCGTCCTGCTCACTACGGCGCTCATCATGGGAAGGGCGTTCTGCGGTTACGCCTGTCCCCTGGGAACCGTCCAAGAGCTGATCTCCGTACCGGTCAGGAGAAGGATGATCATCGGAAGCACGTGGGCTGGCCGAATTCGATGGGGCTTCTTCATACTCTTCCTGGCCTTGGCCGCCCTGACCACATTCTATCCGAAGTGGGACCCGTTCTCGATCTTCGACCTGAGGTGGGCCCTCTTGCCAGCGATCGCCATAGGCGTAATCGTGGTGGCCTCGTTGTTTATTTACCGCCCTTGGTGCGAACTGCTATGCCCGTTCGGGGCCCTGGCTTCCCTCATAACCCGTAAAAGCGTGTTCCGGCTCCACCGGACCGATGAATGCACCGATTGCGGCCGCTGCGTACGCGCTTGCCCCACAGAGGGACCAAAAGAAGGGGGCACCCCGGAACGATGCTACTATTGTGGTCGATGCATCGCCGTGTGCCCCCACGGGGCCCTGAGGTTTGGCCGTAGGCCCCGAGGATAAGACTGGCGTCAATCGCTCTCGCCAGACACTTCGGCCTGGTGATCACTCCGCGGAACTACCCTCGGCCGTGTTCTTCGTGGCCCGCGCAACCTTGAGCACGGGCACGACCTCGCGGCCCAGCGCCTCGTTCAGGACCTGGGCCATCGCCGAGTAGACCGCCAAGGCACCAGCTAGCACGCCCACGCACCCGGCCGCCACCTTCACATCACCGGAGGCTAGGGCCTCCGAAGCGGAGAGCAGGAGGAGCACAATGGTGAGAGCGACGAAGACCGCCTGGGTCACCCGGTTGGTGCCGACCGTTCCGACCGTGAGGTAGGCCGAATAAAGACCCCATAGGAAGAACAGGGCGGCCATGGCTTCAGGGGCCTCGGTGCCGGCGATGCCTAGCTTCGGGGCCAGGATGATCATGACGATGATCAACCAGAAGAACCCAAAGGAGGCGAACACGGTCATTCCGAAGGTGTTCCCCTTCTTCCATTCCATCAATCCGGCGATAAGCTGGGCGAGGCCTCCGAATAGTATCCCCATGGCGAGGATGGCGGCCCCCAGGGGGATCAATCCGGCATTATGCAGGCTAAGCATTATCGTGGTCATTCCGAACCCCATCAGCCCCAGGGGGGCGGGGTTGGCAGAGCTGTCCTTTATGATCGTACCCATAGCTGAGGCGGTCATATGTTCCAGCCCTCTACCCGGGCTTGGATATTTAATCATGACAGGTCTCCATGACCGAAAAAGCAACCCACGCTGCGAATGACCTCAGCGGCCGTGACGGACGAAGAAGTTCAGGACATCGTTCACCACGAACTCTGTGCTCGTGACGTCCAGTCGGTCGGAGAACTGGTTCGCCCGACGGTCCAGGATTACAGCAACCCCCACATCCGACTCCGTCCTTATCAGCCGACCTATCGCCTGGAGCAGCTTCCTGGTCACCGGCGCTTTCACCGTGTACTCCCAGCCTCGCCCGAACTTGACCTCATAGTAGTGCAGCAAGGCGCGCTGCTTGGCCGTCGGTTTGGGGTACGGTATCCCGGCCACGATGGCCGCCTCTAGCTCCCTGTCCGGAAAGTCGATTCCCTCGCTGATCCGCCCGCCCATCACCGCGAAGAGCACAGCTCCTTCCTCCGCAGAGCCTTTGAACCTGCCCACCTCATCCATCAGCTCGTTCTGGGCCATGCCTCGCTTCTCGATATGCACCTTCCGGCGGATGCGGCTCAATATGCCGTCGCCGATGAACCGGTCCATGAGCGCATATGAAGGGAAGAACACCACGGTGTTGCGGTCCAGGACGTTGCACAGCGATACGGCATAATCCTCCATGCGGGTCACGATGTCCTCGTCCTTGACGATGTCCTCATACCTGGTGGTCACGTCCTCCAGAAAGAGGACCGCACGGTTCTCCGGCGGGAACGGCGAGGGAAAGGTGAGCATGGCCGAGGCGCGGGGCAGTCCTATGGAATCGCGGTACTCATTGAGCGGTTGGAGCGTTCCTGACATGTGCACCGAGGCACTGCACTCCAGCACCGCTTTGCACGCCAGGGAGGGGTCCATGCAATACGCCTCGAACGAGGGGTTATCGCCACCTGTCACCAGCTTGACGTAGCACTCATCGTCCAGATCGAGGAAGAACTGCAGGAAACCGCCGAGGGAGTGAATGTACGAACGGGGGAGACGTCCTCTTTTTCTCTTCTCCTCCCTGATGGTGTCACCGTACACCATCATGGTCTTGGCCATCGTCGATATCCCGGCGGAGGTGGTCCTGAAAGCGCTCATGAGGCCCTCCTCCAGGAAGGGTGGGGGAATCAGGCCGTCATCCTCGATGAGGAACTCATCCAGTGCCTCCTTGAGCCGCTTCTCGCACTGCTGCACCACGTCCAGCACGCTGATACCTTCCGCTACCTCGGGGTCCCCGAACTCGTCCACCTCCTTCCTTACCAGACTGAGGAGGTGCGATGAAAGCGTCACCGAGCGTATCTCCCGTGCGTAATCCGGCAGGTTGTGAGCCTCGTCCACAATGACTACCGCTTCGGAGATGGGGATGTTCATCCAGTCCAGCAGGTTGTGGCGGATGAAGGGCATGAAGAAGTAGGCGTAGGGGGCGGTAACCACCGAAGCATGGGGCAACAGGTCCTTGGCCAGCTCGTGGGGGCATAGCCCTCGTTGATCGCAGTAGGCAGTGAACTCCTCCACCGTCGGGAGATTCTCCTGGCAGTGGTGAAGGATTTCATTGAAGTCAGTGGACAGCACGTTGGCGTAGAAACGGCAGCCGCCCTCCTTGCCTTCCCGAGCGCGCGCTTTGCGCTCAGCGCACAGCTTGGATAGCTCCTCAGGAGAGCCTGACCGTAGCTCTGGATCCCGCTGGATCAGGGGACAGGTGCTCTGGCGTCCCTGCAGGCCGATTCCGAACACCGGACGAAGGTTGTTGATCTTCCTCAGCTCAAGCATTACCTGCCGCTGTTGAGAATTCGTTCTGGTGAGATAGATCACCTTCTTGCCCTTTTCCAGGGCTGACTGCAGCGTCCCGCTCAACGCGCATATGGTCTTCCCCGTTCCGGTGCCGGACTCCACTGCCAAGTGAGCTCCCGACCTCACATTGGCGGAGATCGCCTTGACCAGCTCTGCCTGGTGCGACCTGGGAGTATAGGGGAAGAGGTCCATCCGGGGAACTCAAACTTTGGTGCTAGATGTGCTTTTCGGTGGGCGCACCGCATTTGAGACCGAGGGCGGGACTAATGGCTTCTCTGCCAGGCCTCATCGGTCAGCTCATCGTATATGGACATCGACCCGGCGGTGTCCCCTTCCAATGAGCCTTTTCCATCGATCAGCTCGTGAATGCGCTCCTTACGGAACAACCAGTAGTGGATTCTCCATTCACGTCCATCGTACAAAGTGGTCTCCTCGCGCTCAGTCGTGAGTATGCCAGTGTCCTCGAGCATGTAGAAAGCGTCCCTGTCTTCGGGCTCAAGGATATTGTCGATGATCCTCTCGCTGTAACCAAAGAAGTTGAGGATATGCTGGGCCATCTCCTTTGCCTGCTCGTCGGGCATTCCCTCCTTGTCGATGCCATTTCTTATGGCGAGCGTCAGTTCATCCAAAGTCAAAGTGCTGTCATTTACGTTCTTCTCATTTTTCATCATTTCCCAACCTACCCCCTCTGACATTCCGTTTTCTTCAGGCCATCTTTGAAGAGCTAAAGCTTTTTTGGAAGTCATCATATAAGCACTTTGAGAGTTGGCTATCAATCGGTAGAACAATTGGAATAATGTCGCTCCTCATCGTGCTCAACCTGAATTGTTTTTTGAGCGAGCCCTATATAAATCCGATGGTCCTCAATATCAGTAGTGGAAAATACATGATCGCAGAGTTCAGTATCGTGCCTATCGGGGCCGGGGAGTCGGTGAGCATGTATGTGGCGGAGTGCCTGAAAATCGTCCGAGCGAGCGGCCTGAAATATGAGTTTACCGCTCTGGCCACCATCCTGGAGGGAGAATACGACGAGGTCATGGAGGTCATCGGGAGATGTCACAAGAAGGTCCGGTCCATGACCGGCCGGGTCATGACCACAGTGCGGATCGATGACCGACAGGGAGCGGTGAACGAGATCGAAAGAAAGGTCCGGAGCGTGGAAGAAAAAGTAATAGAGTGAAAGGGTTTAGATCTGGAGATATTCCCGGTTACCGATCCGGCTGAGCTCAACAGCGCGTACCTCCGCAAAGCCCTTGACCTCGGCCATCTCCTTGACCACGGCCTCGCTGACTGGATTATCGACGGATACCAGCATAAGGGCCCGACCGCCTTTCTGGTCCCTTCCCAGACCCATGCGGGCGATGTTGATGCCTTTGCTGCCCAGCATGGTCCCGATCCGTCCGATGATCCCCGGGACGTCGGCGTGGACGGACAACAAGAAGTCACCCTCCAGGGGCATATCGAGGTCATAATCATCGATGCCCAGGAGCCTGGGCTCGGAGCCGGGGAACGCTGTGCCCCGAACTTCCCTCTTGACCCCGTTGGACTGCAGGGCGACAGAGATCATGTTGACGTAACGCTCCGATTCCTCGACCTTCGATTCCACTATTTGGATCCCTTTCTCCTTGGCGATGATCTCAGCGTTGATGATGTTCGGCTGCTCGCCGGAGAGATTGGATAAGACTCCCATGAGCGCGGAGACCGTCAGCATCTTTGTGTCGACCGTGGCCAGATCGCCGTGTACTGTGACCGTCACTTTGGCCACGGGGGCGTCGGTGAGCTGGACGGCGAAGGCGCCCAGGCGCTCGGCGACGGAGATGAAGGGGATAACCTTGGGGTCCATTCCCCGCACGGGGGCGTTGACGGCGTTGGAGATGCGCTTGTCGATAAGGAACATCTTGACATGCTCGGCCATCTCCACTGACACTTTCTCCTGCGCCTCTTTGGTCGAGGCGCCGAGATGTGGAGTCACCACGATGTTGTCCAGGGTCAGCAACTTCGAGCCAGTTGGAGGTTCCTTGGTGAAGACATCCAGTGCGGCACCGGCAATCTTCTTGTCCTTGAGCGCCTCGTACAGGGCCTCCTCGTCGATCAGCTCACCCCTGGCTACGTTCAGGATGACCGTGTTGGGCTTCATCTTGGCGATCAGTTCCTTGGAGATCAAGTGGTGGGTGCTGGGGGTCAACGCCGCGTGGATGGTGATGACATCGGCCTCCTCGATCACCTGCTCCAGCGGCATCAGGCGGACGCCGAGCTTCACCGCCACCTCGGGTGGAATGTAGGGATCGTAACCGACGAGCTTCATCTGGAAGGACTTGGCCCTCTTGGCTACCTCGCCCCCGACCCGGCCGATGCCTACTATGCCCAACGTCTTGCCGTTCAGTTCGAAGCCGGTGAACTTGGAGCGTTTCCATTCGCCCTTCTTCAGGGACGCGTCGGCCCATACTATGTTGCGGGCCAGGGCCATCATCATAGCCATGGTGTGCTCGGCCGCGGACATAATGTTCGCGGACGGCGTGTTCATGACCAGGATCCCCTTGCGGGTGGCGGCCTTGACATCGACGTTGTCCACTCCCACCCCAGCGCGGCCCACGACCTTCAGGTTCTTACCCGCCTCGATCACATCGGCGGTCACTTTGGTCCCGGACCGGATGATGAGCGCGTCATAGTCGCCGATGATTTTAATCAGTTCCTCATGAGGCAGGTTGGGACGCACGTCCACCTGGACCTTTCCGCCCTTCCTCAGCATCTCCAGGCCCTCGGCCGAGAGTTCGTCAGTTACCAGCAGTTTGATCATCTTATCGCCTCCAGGACCTCGTCCATGTTCTTCAGCAGGCCGCACACCTCCCCCGGGGTCAGGTCGCCCATGTGGCCGATCCTGAAAGTCGTCTCCTTGATGTCCCCGTAGCCGTTGGAGATTTCGTACCCGCGCTCCTTGAGACCCTTATTGAGCTTGCTAAAGTCAATATCGCCGCGGTTTATGACGGTGATGGTGTCCGATAGATGGTCGGGCTCGGCGAACAGCCCATGGTGGGCCCGCGCCCACGCCCTGACCAGCTCGGCCATCTCCTGATGGCGTTGGTACCGTGAAGCCATGCCTTCCTTCAGCATGCGTTCGAGCTGGAAATCGAGGGCATACATCAGCGACACCGGGGGAGTGGTGAGGGAGTAGTTCTTGTCGGCCATCTTCTTCATCTGGATCAGATCAAAATAATAGCCCCGGTTGGGGACCGTCTTGGCCTTCTCCAGCAACCGATCGGAACAGCACATGATGGCCAGCCCGGGCGGAAGAGCCAGGGCCTTCTGTGTGCCGAACACCAGCGCGTCCAGGTCCAGCTCCTTGACGTGCAGGTCGGTCCCGAACACCGCGGTGACACCGTCGACGAAGACCAGCGGGTCATGCTTCTCGCGGGCACCCCTGACGATATCGGCCACGGGGTTGAGCACGCCGGTGCTGCTCTCGTTAGATACCAGGGTCACCGCTTCAGTGGCATCATCGATAGCCCCATCCAGGTCGGATGGCCTGACCGCTTTGCCCCAGGCCGCGTTGACTTTGCGGACCTCTTTGCCGTTCTCCGTGCCAATGCCCTGCCAGCGGTCGCCAAAGGAACCGTTGGATATCCCCACCATCTTGCTTTTGACACCGCTCCTGACGCAGCCCTCCAAGAGCCCAGAGGCTGAGGACGGAGACATCAGGATATTCATGTCCGTATCGAGGGCTTTGTGGAGCTTCTCCACGATGCCCTCCTGGAGCTGTTCATAAGCCTTGCTACGATGGGTTATCATCGGCTTGGTCATGGCCTCGAGGACCTCCTTGCGGACCTCGACGGGACCTACGGTGAAGAGAGTATGATTCACAGACATCCCCCAAAAGCCTCCGAGCGGTTCAGGCGCTGCAGAAGAGAGATGGGGACGTCTGAAGCCGTCCTCCGCATCCACTTCCCGACCCATATCCGCCGGCGGCGGTCATCATGGCCAGCATGCGCCCTGCCCCTGGCTTTACCAGATACGGAAAATCCATCCTTCTGGGCATGACGTCCCGTGGCATGATGTCGACCGGTATCACGGAGAGTCGAATATATATCTTACTATCCTCCCACCACTGGAAAGTTTACTTGGACCTCTTGGATCGGGACTTGCTCGTGTTGCCTGCCTGCTTGCTCCTGGCTGGCGCAGGCTTGAGGAGCTTTACATCCCTCTCCAGCGCCTCTTTAAGGGGCTCGAGCTGTACCATCTCCACATCGAAGATGTCGGCGAAGGGCAGAGTCGCTATGGTATCATCAAGGGTCTCCTCATCCTCCACACTCATGATGAAGGCCGCTGACCGCTGACCGCCGAAGAAGCCGCCGCTGAGCATTCCGTCCCCCTCCATATCGATCAGCATCTTGATGCTGGGGATGATCTTGCTCTCGACTATCTCCTTGTTCTCCTTCTCGGTCTCGCCCACGCCGTCGTCACGTAGCTTCATCAGAACCAGGTATTCCATCGTTCCACCGCCCCTTCCATGCATTGCGATGTGATATGCCTTATCATCATAGACCTGCCGCGACCCTTGTCTCCCGGACGATACGGCGGTCTCGGTCAAGGGCGGATCCGATCCTTTGCACCGGGGCGATGTCCACATCGTACACGCCCATCATGGGCAGGGAGGCGAGCATTCGATCCAGCTCCATGTTGTCCTCCGCTTCGAGAACAAGGGTGCCCGAGCGCTGGCCTTCGAAGAATCCTCCCATTACCTTGTGATCCCTCTCCCATTCCTCCAGCATCTCCAGGGATGGGATTATCTGGTCGCTCAGCATATACATGGCTTCCTCCGCCGAGCCCCCGTAGGATTCTTCCCTGAGCTTGAACGCGATGACGTATTGCTCGCTCACGGCCATATCTTGGAGCGGGCTTTATTTATCCTTTCTTCGCCCCCGCATTGATGTCATTCTCATCAAGAACATGCGACTGCGGTCGAAATGCAGTGAGATGTTGCGCCGACAGCAGGACGATGGGCTCGATGGACCCGATCGATCACTTTCCTCGCCGTCCTCGGTCCCCTGATGTTCAGGCCGCTCATCTCTCAAGGCGTTAAAAAGGCCCGAAAGGGGTATGGAGTCAATCTGGAGGATTGAAGTGCGAGCATGTCACCAACCCCCTTGCCGGGTTGAGGATTGAACATCAGTTCAATGATAATAATACTTGTGAGGTGGAATATCACGCCTGATTGCACTAAGCCGCCGTCAGGTCATAAATAAAAAGGTCGTCGACCTGGCATAGATTAAGGCGCCGGATCGGTGCCCGGCGCCTCGGAAGGGTTTGAAAAGGAGGGACCTGAGGCCTTACCCCTCAGTCCGCTCCTGCGCGGCCGTTGGTCTTCACCTCGTCCTTGGAGGACATCCTATCGTACAATATCCCCGCCACCAGGGCGATGATGGAGACTGGGAGGGCGATGACCAGAGGGTCGACGACCTGCCAGGGCATCCCCAGAATGGCGTTCTGGCCGAAGAGGAAGTTACAGATGCCGAGGATCGAGGACTCCTTGATATGGACGAAGAAAGTCCAGAAGAACCAGGTAATCCCCCCCAGACCTAGGGACAGCTTGGCCGCCAGCGCGGAAGGGCTCTTGCTGAACAGCCCATGCACGAAGGCCGGCAGGAAGGCGCAGGCGCACAGACCCATGAACATGGCAGTGGCCCGGGCAATTATGCTGGTCGGCATGTAGAAGGCCAGAACGACGCTGACCACGATCATGACGAAGGTACCGGCCTTGTTGGCGTTCAGAGAAGGCTTGGCATGACCATCGATCTTCCTCGCGCGCTTGACGTGCGACCATAGATCGAATCCCGCGGTGGTGCCCATGGTGTGGAAGATGGCGCTGAGGGTCGACATCGCCGCCGCTAGCAGTACCAGCATGAAGATGACTACGAACAGATCAGGCATTGCCGAGCTGATGAACAGCGGCATGATGTTGTCGACGTTCCCCCCGGCTGCGTCGATGGCTATCTTGCCCACGGTCTGGTTGAAGTAGACGTTGGTGAGCGGCCCCACTGTATACGCAACTCCGGTTGTCAGGAGGATGAACAGCGCACCTATCGGGATTGCCTGGTTGAGGGCCTTGCTGTCCTTGGCGGTCATGAACCTGACCACCAGCTGCGGCTGGGCCAGAACGCCGATACCAACCCCCATGATGATAGTGGTGACCATCATCAGCCATATCTCCGAGCCGAAGGTCGGGAAAGCCGTCCAACTGGTCAGTCCCTTGCTGGTGAGGGAGGGTGGGATCGCGGTCGAAAGGTTGCTAAGGTTGGTGAAGGAAGTCGTCACCCCGCCGAGCAGGCTGAAGGTGAGGAGCAGAAGCACAGTCATGCCCACGATCATAATGATGCCTTGCATGGCGTCAGTGTACATGACTGCCTTCAGGCCGCCCAAGGTGACGTAGATGGCAGTGATAGCGGCAAAGGCAATGAGCGCAAGGTTGAAGTTCACCCCCAGGGTCGTCTCCACGAACCTGGACCCGCCAATCAAGACCGCCGCTGCGTACAGCGGCATGGCGATGAGGATGAGGACCGCAGAGGCATACTGCATGAATGGCGAGTTGAAACGCTTCCCCAGCAGGTCTGGGAAGGTTACCGCCTTGAGCTTGATCCCCAGCTTGCGGGTCCGCTTGCCGAACACCACAAATGCCAGCAGCACGCCCACGGAGATATTGAGCATGGCCAGCCATATGAGGCCCATGCCATAGAGGGCAGCTGTCCCGCCGAACCCGACGATGGCGGACGTGGAGATGAAGGTGGCACCGTAGGATAAGCCGATGATCCAGGGATGGATGTGCCGGCCGGCGAGCATAAAGTCCTCGGAGGCTTTGGTCCTCCGGTAACCGAGGTACCCGAGGAACAGGGTCATCGCCACATAGAGTATGGTAAAGGCCCAGAAAGTGGTGGTGTCCACCATTTCAATCCTCCCCCTCTTCCTTCTCGTTTCGTTTCCACCATCCGTACGCTACGCAGACCACCGTAAAGCCTATGGCCAAACCGTAGCCCAGCAATATCCAGGGATCATCTATTCCGAACATGAGCTATTCCCTCCTCTCCCAACGACTGAGATATTGACCGTGTTAGCGGTCGCACTCCGAAAGCCGCGAAGAATTGGCTTTCTAGTATTTCAAGTGTGCCGTGCTAGACAGGTTCACGCTAGCATTTATCAAGCAAAGCGGTCAGGTGAACTGGGATACCTCGAGAAGCCTTGCCCCCACGCTCAGCAATTGCTTGATGGCCGAGTCGATATCCTCCACTCTCAGAATGAGGACGGCACACTTACGGCCGGAGTAGGCGTACGAATACTCGATGTTGATCCCTGCCCTCCCTAGAACCTCTATGACGTCGTATAGGCCTCCAGGTCGGTCCTCCATCTCCACGGCGAGCACATCGGTGAAGCGGACGGTGAAGCCGATCGAGGATAGCTTATCCAGCGCCTTCTCGGGCTTGTCCACCAGGGCCCTGATGACCCCATAGCCCGCGCCCTCCGCGATGGAGAAGGCAAAGATGTTGACGTCCTCTTCCTTCATGGCCTTGGCCACTGCGGCCAACCGCCCCGGGCGGTTCTCCGAGAAGATGGAGAGCTGCTTGACGTGATAGATGGGGTACATCAGATTTCCCTCTTATCCACTACAAACTTGGATTTGCCTTCGTAACGGGGCAGGGTCCCCGGTTCCACCAGCTCGACCGTCGCACCGACGTTGAGAGAGTTCTTCAGCCGGTTGGATATCTTCTCTCGCAGGGCCATCAGCTGGACGATGTTATCGGTGAAGGCCTCCCGCTTCAGCTCGACCCTCACCAGCATAGTGTCCAGCGCCCCTTTGCGTTCGACCACGATCTGGAAGTGATCTCCCAGTTCGGGAATGGACATCAGGGTGTGTTGGACCTGGGACGGGAAGACATTGATGCCCCTGACGATGAGCATGTCGTCGACCCGGCCGAAGATGCGCTTGATCCTTGGGTGGGTCCTTCCACAGGGGCAGGGCTCGGGATCGATCGAGGTCACATCCCCGATGCGGAATCGGACTATGGGGAGGGCTTCCTTCTGCAGCATGGTGAGGACCATCTCCCCCTTCTCTCCCGGGGCCACCGGTTCATGGGTCTCGGGGTCCAGTATCTCGAGGTAGGCGTAGTCGCCCCACAGATGGATTCCATCCCGCTCCGAGCACTCGCTGAACATCGGACCGGAGAGCTCCGAGGTCCCATAGCAGTTGTAGCCCTTGACTCCTAGCCAATCCTCTATCCGGTCCCTCATCTTCACCGACCAGGGCTCTGCGCCCAGGAGTCCGACCCGTAGCTTGGTGTCGTTCTTTATCGATACTCCCATCCTCTCCGCGACCTCGCCGAGGTGCAGTAGGTACGAGGGAGTGGCGGCCATGGCCGTTACGCCAAGGTCTTGGATGAGTTCGATCTGCCGCTCGGTGTTGCCGGTAGAGGCGGGCACGACCGCTGCGCCTATCATCTCCGCCGCATAGTGGAAGCCAATGCCCCCGGTAAAGAGCCCGTAGGTATTGCTTACCTGAATCACATCGTCGCTACCCAGCCCGATAGAGGTCAGCGACCTGGCCAGGGAGGTGGTCCAGTTGTCGATGTCATGCTGGGTATAACCCACGATGGTCGGCTTGCCGGTGGTCCCGGACGACGCGTGGTATCTGACGATCTCCTTCTTGGGCACGGCGAAGCACTTATCAGGGTACCCGTCACGAAGGTCCCTCTTGGACATGAACGGCAGTTTGCGGATATCATCCAGACTGCTAATGTCGTCCGGATGGACATGGGCCTCCCTCATCCTAGCGTGATAGAAGGTGGAGAACGAGTATAATCTGTAGATCAATGTCTTCAAGTACCGGTACTGGAGCGCCTTAAGCTCGTCCGGCTTCATGTTCTCAATTCGGGGTTCCCAGCAAGCCATTGGATCTCACCTTGGGGCGGCGAAAGGCAGGGTCGAGGTCTCACCGCCCTAAAGATTCGACCATGATTACCACCGGGCTTCGCCCGGCAGGGAGTGAGGGGTGATAGCAAGTAGCATTAATAGCGTTTTCTGCCGGACCGTAAAGGTCTTACGGAACATTCATTGCCATGACCTCATTATCTCATATCTATGGTAGACAAGCTCGATTACCTTTACGCCATGCTGGATGACCTCGATGACGACCTGGGTGCGATGCAGGAGGACCTGGAAACCGTCCTGGAGCTTCTCGACGAGGGCGACATCAAGAAGGCCCAGATCATCCTCGCGGAGATGAACCGGTTCCTCATCGACTTCCTGGAGCCGGAGGAGTGCGACGATGAGGAGTGCGAGTGCATGGTCATCGAGGAACCGGAGGAGCGGGAGGAACCGGAGGAACAGCCTGCCCCCAAGAAGAAGAGTGCAAACGGAAAGAAACAGAAGAAGTGAGGCGGGGGTGACCCGCCCTCAATTCTTTCCCATATCGTTTATATCTTACATACTCCGCCCGAGCAGCGAAGGACCTTGTCCTCGATGATGGAGACCGCGTTATCGACGTCCGAGGTGGCGATACCCCGGTGAGTCACCAAGCGAACGAGGTTCGGGCCGAAGTCCGACAGCAGCAGGCCGTTCCTGGCGGCCTCGGCAATGAACTCCGCATCGTTCTTACCCGTTCCGGAGACGTCCATCAACACTATGTTGGTCTGGACGGTGGACATATCGATCCTCAGTCCGTCGATAGCGCTCAGCGCCTGCGCCAGCCGCTTGGCGTTATCGTGATCCTCCTTCAACCGGGAAACCATGGTATCAAGGGCCACCATGCCCGGGGCGGCGATTATGCCCGCCTGCCGCATCCCACCGCCGATCATCTTGCGCTTCTTCCGGCAGGTCTCGATGAAGCCTGAGTCACCGACCACCACAGAACCCACCGGACAGCTCAGGCCCTTGGACAGGCAGAATTGGATGGAATCGACGTGCCTGGCATAGGCCTTGACGTCGACATCGAGAGCAATGCAGGCATTGAATATCCGGGCGCCGTCAATGTGCACCTTCATGCCCAGATCATGGGCGGTCCTGGCCACATCGGACACTTGGGCCGGTGTCCAGCATGTGCCCCCAGCCCGGTTGTGAGTATTCTCGATCTCCACCAGGCGGGAGTCCGGGAAGTGGATGTCACTGCCCCTGGCCGCCTCCTGCAACTGCTTCCCGGTGAACGTACCGTGGTGTCCCCTAATGAACCGAGGGATCGCCCCGGCGATGGCAGAGATGTTGCCAGCCTCATAGAAATACATATGGGCCTCCGACTCGAGGAGGATTTCATCCCCCGGCTGACAGTAGGCCATCACCGCAACCAGATTCCCCTGCGTTCCGCTGCTGACAAGCAGCGACGATTCCTTGCCAAAAAGCCTAGCTGCTTTCTCCTGGAGAGCATTGACGGTCGGGTCGTTACCCGTTACGTCGTCCCCCAGCTCGGCCCGCGCGATCGCGTCCATCATCTCCTTGGTGGGGAGGGTGACGGTATCGCTCCTCAGATCGATGACCTTCAAGTGATGACCCCTTGGCGCCAGGTGGCGCCGGGACGCGAGAGCTTCGGCCCGCTAATAAGAGTTTTGATGTAAGTTGATGATTTGCCTCGAAGGATCATACAGCCTGGTCAATTGACAAATAGTGGACATGGCTTTGACCGTACGATCTGATGAAGAGACAGCTCATGGACATCCTGGCTTGTCCGGTCTGCAAGCACCACCCGCTTGGACTGGAGGTCGTGAGCGAGAATGACGAGGGCATCGTCGAGGGCAAGCTGTGCTGCCCCCGATGCGGGACCTGCTTCCCGATAGACGAGGGCATACCGGACCTCATACCGCCCGGGAAGTGAGCGGCACTCCGGCTTTTTAGGCCTCAGAGCTTGGCCAGGGCTTCCTTAATCCGACCCATGCCTTCCACGATGTCCTTCCTGGAGCAAGCGTAGGAGATGCGGAAGTGCCCCTCCCCCGACGGGCCGAACGCTGAGCCGGGGGTGACGGCCACATGCGCTTCCTCCAACAGGTAGGCGGCCATGTCTTCGGAGCTTATGTTCTGCTCGTAGACAGGGAACAGGTAGAACGCCCCGGCGGGCTCGGGGCAGTGCAGAGAGGGTATCTCCCTGATGAGCGACATGATGAGATCCTTGCGGGCGCGGAACTCTGCCACCATGTCCCGGACCGAATCCTGAGGGCCGTTGAGGGCCTCCACCCCGGCCTTCTGCACGAATGAGGTGACGTTGGTCAGAGAGTGCGTCTGCAGGACGTTGAGAGCCTTGATGTAAGGGGTGGGAGCGACGGCCCAGCCCAGCCTCCAGCCGGTCATGGCATAGGTCTTGGACACCCCGTTGACGGTGATCGTGCGATCGAACATACCGTCCAGAGAGGCGATGGAGTGGTGCTCACCCTCGAAGATGACCTTCTCATAGACCTCATCGCTCAGCACCAGCAGGTCATGGTCCCTGGCCAGGTCGGCGATCCCGGCGACGTCGCCCTTGGTGAGGACCGAACCGGTCGGGTTGGCCGGAGAGTTGAGAAGGATCATCTTGGCCTTGGGTCCGATCTGCTCGGCCACTTTCTCAGGAGTCATACGATAAGCGTTGTCAGCGTCGAGCTTGGCGTAGCGAGGTATGCCGCCGACCAGACGAATGCATGCCTCATATGTCCCCCAGGAGATGTCGGGAAGGATGACCTCATCTCCCTCATCGATCATCGCCAGCATCGTCAGGAAGATGGCTTGCTTCGTGGGTGTGATAAGTACGTTGGCGTCGGTGCACGGTATCCCGTTATCCCGGCGGGTCCGTTCAGCTACGGCCTTCCTCAGCTCTGGGATCCCCGCCGAGGGCGTATAATGAGTAAAATGGGCTTCGATGGAGTGGATGCATGCCTGGTTGATGTTGTCGGGGGTTGGAAAGTCCGGCTCGCCCATGGAGAAGGACACCACGTCCACGCCCTCCTGCTTGAGCTTGCTAACTATGTTGGCGATCTTTACCGTTCCCGATTCAGGTACATTGCTAAGCCGCCTCGCAGGCATCGAAGCAGGGATAAGAAGACTTTGATTTAACTTTATGCGAGCAGTAAGGCCCTTGTGCTTACCGAAGTTTGGAAGCATAGATCGAAGGAGGATTTTCGCTCAACCCTTTCAAGACATTTATATGCTCAAGACCCCAAGCTAGCTAGGGGATAGGTGCTCGCTTCAGGAATTGCGGAAATCGCGGTCGGAACGACCGGCATTGATACTTGTGGACGGCGCGACTCAACTGGCCTCCGCACAGGTACAGAACGTCGGGTTCGAAGAAGGGATCCCGCCCGTAAGGATTAGTTGGTGCACAAGTGATGCAATTGGCTGACTAAGGCCCTACAAGTATTCGTATCTCGAATTCTGATCGTTGGACCGTGTCAATACTTAACAATTGTTTAGTAATTTTGATATATGATGCAGGGATAACCAGCGCGTGGTGAGAAAAATGCCTTTCGAGTTGGACATGTCCAAGCTCCGGTATGGTACCGACCTCGTCAAGAGAGGGTTCGCTAGAATGCAGCAGGGAGGGGTCGTAATGGACGTCACCAATGCCGAGCAGGCCAAGATAGCCGAGGAGGCTGGGGCGGTCGCGGTCATGGCCTTGGAGAGAGTACCCGCGGATATACGAGCCCAGGGCGGAGTTGCGAGAATGTCCGACCCGGCCATGATCGAGAAGATCATTGATTCCGTCACCATCCCGGTGATGGCGAAGTGCCGGATCGGCCACTTCGTGGAGGCTCAGGTCCTGGAGTCCTTGGGCGTGGATATGATCGACGAATCAGAGGTCCTTACACCGGCCGACCCATTCTACCATGTGGACAAGAGCAAGTTCACCGTCCCCTTCGTCTGCGGGGCCCGGGACCTCGGCGAGGCTCTCAGGCGCATCGACGAGGGTGCGGCGATGATCAGGACCAAGGGCGAGGCCGGCACCGGCAACGTAATCGAGGCGGTCCGCCACCAGCGGGTCATCATGGGTAAGGTCCGTGAGCTCAAGGGCAAGGATGAGGAGGAGCTTAGGACGGTAGCGAGGGAGATCCAAGCCCCGTTCCCTCTGGTCAGGGAGGTCGCCCAGCTACAGCGCCTTCCGGTGATCAACTTCGCCGCGGGAGGCATCGCCACCCCTGCCGATGCTGCTCTGATGATGCAGCTCGGTTCGGACGGGGTTTTTGTCGGCTCCGGCATCTTCAAATCCAATGACCCCGCCAAGCGGGCCAAGGCGATCGTGGAGGCGGTCACCCACTATGACGATCCCGCCGTCATCGCCAGCATATCCAAGAACCTCGGTGAGGCCATGAGGGGAGTGGAGATCTCCACCATCCCGGCCGACCAAAGGTTGCAGGAGCGGGGCTGGTAAAGCACCAAACCTTTTCGATTCACCCTTTTCCATTCTCTAGCACCGCGTGCAATACCTTGGATGTGACCTCGGGCACCCGCATCAGTCTTGGACCGAGCGATACTATGACATCAGCAATATCATAAACCGGGCTGGCGAAGTCGCCCTCGGGGAAGGCCCCGATCAATACCAGCACCGTACCGTCGCCCGCCATTCCAAAGGTATCCTTGAGCGACACCTCCTCGCCGCTCGGCGAGAGGGCGACCACGAGGTCCGTCTCGATCGCGTGGACCACGGTCCGAAGGTCCTTGCCCGACAGCCGGTACCCAGGTACCTTTTCTCCCTTGAAGAGTTCACCCATGTCCTGAAGGAACCGTATGTAGTTGGGATGAACATCAGCATCCTCGTCGACCTCGATTACCTTATCGTCCCGGGTATGAACGATCACCTTCAACCGCCCCGCCCGATTTAAGGCCGAGCCCTGGCAAAGGAGTAAGGTATTGTGCACGATATCCCCTCGTCCGCGCCGCGACGCCCCTGGCAGGGAAGCCATGATCTCGCGGTGGTAGAAGGCGTCGAGGAGCGGGACCCGGTCATCGGCCGCGGACCGTGGAGCGGACTCCAGCTCAGCGTCGACAAGAAGGACGATTAACCTCACGACACTACAAGGTCGAGCTTATTCATGTCCCTTGCGTCCTTGATCTCCCTGGCGATCCGCTGTCCAGTGCTCATTCCCGGTTCAATGAGGTCCGAGTACGGGGACCCGGTGATGAAGGGATTGGTACCGGCCACGATGCGACAGGAAATCTCGAAAACCTTGAACTCCAGCTTGTCGGTGACGATCGATTCCAGGCAGAACGGGCCGATCAATCCCCCGAACAGCTCGATGCTCCTCTTGATGACGTTCTCGCCCATCTCGAACACCTTGGACAGGAGGCTCTCCCGAATGACGATGGGGATGTTGCCAGTGACCACCAGCGAGGGGAACATCCCGTGCTTCTTCAGCTCCTCGGTGGAGCCGAGCTTGTATAGTTCGTCTATATTGCTCTCGTCCCGGCGGTCCATGGACATCAGCTCCAGGGAGCCGTCACCCACCCGGTAGCCCCGCTGGTGGACGGGGGAGTAAAAGTAGTGCAGGTAATATCTGGTGCCCAGCACATATTCCTGGATGGTGTACGATTCCTGACTCAGGTCGATACCCATCTTGAACTCCATGTAGTCCTTGGCGATGAAGAAGCCCCGACCGCCCTTGGCCCCATTATACTTTACGAGAACGGGCTCCTTGATGTCCTTGGCATCGGCGATCCGCCTCGGCATCTGTATGCCAGCGGACTCCAGCCAGGAGCGTTGGGTCTCCCTGTCCTCCTCCCACTTGAGGACCGACCGGTTGCCGAAGGTCGGCACCTCCATGGCCTCGAACCGCTCGGTGCCCATGTACTCAACAAACGAACCATGGGGAATGATGATGACGTTGCGCTCCCTCAACTCCTCAGCGCGGTCCACGAAGTCGTCGTAGCTGTCGAAGCGAAGGAACTCGTCCGGTTTAGCCAAGGGGAAGGCGTCATAGAACTTGGTCTTCTGGTTGACCGCCAGGCCCAACGTCTTGAACCCTTCCTTCTTGGCCCCGTTGAATAGCTGAAGAGAAGTGTGGGAACATAGAGTGGCAATGGTGATATCCTTGGGATCATAATCCTTGAGGATCTCGAAAATCCTTTTCCTCGGGACCATAACGACAGATTTTGAATCGTTGTAATAAACTTTTGCTATGATGCATCCAGTGTGCTCATGGGGGCCTGATCGATAGCGACCCGGGACGGTGGCGTCCCATCAGCTCACACGATCTTCAGACCCAACCACCAGAAGATCAGGTACACGATGGTAGCACGGGTCACCCCGGCGAAGAAGTTGGTGAGGGCGAAGTAGCGGATGTTCATCAGGCCTTTCTGGTTGAACAACGAGAAGAGGTAGATGGGTACGGTATCGACCATCAGGGGAATACTAAGAATTATGTAAAGGCCAAAATACCGGGTCTTGGCCACGAACCACCGCATGCCATTCATGAACGCCCGGAGGACCCTCCACTTGGAGAACAGCCTGAAAGTGCCGCCGCTGATCTTATCACCCAGGGTGAACACGATTATCGAACCTACGGCCTTGCCGGCCCCCAACACCAGGGCCTTAACCACGACCGGGGTCTCGGGGCTGAAGAAGAGGCCTACCTCCACCGGAATGGGGAGGAAGACCGTGGCGGCGACCGCATAAAGGAAGAAGACGATGCTGTAGATAAATGGGTCTTGGGACAGCCCCTCGAGGAAGAATACCAGGTCTTCGATAACGCCCACAATCGACGATATGGGGACCGGGAACTTAACTCTGCGCCATTGAGACTCGATGGAAGAAGTAACCGCCAGGGCGGGGATCCTATACCAGCCGTATGCCCATCGCCTCGAAAGCGATGAACACGATCAGCCCCCTGCTAATCCCGGCAAGCAGGCTGGTGAGCGCGAACCACCTGAGTCCTAGCACTTGCTGCTCATTGAACACCGAGAAGATGTACAGTGGGACAGTATCGGTCATCAGGGGAATGCTGAGGATCAGATACAAGCCGAGATAATGGAACTTCCTCACCATCCATTCACAGCCCCGGACCAATGACGTGAACCAATTCCATTTGGAGGACCAGGCCCTCACGCCGTCCCCCACCTTCAATCCAATTGAAAAGACCAGTATCGAGCCGAACATCTTGCCCAAGCCCATCAGCACGATCTTTATCCAGACTGGGGTAGCTGGACTAAAGAACAGCCCTACCTCCACCGGAATGGGCAGGAAAACGGCTGCTAAGATGGTGTAGACAAAGAAGATGACACTGAAAGAGAGGGGATCGTTGGAACTGACCTCAAGCAGGTGCATCAGATCATCAAGGAAAGATGACAGGGCCGCTAAAACGTCCATCCGGCAGAGGAGAAGTGAGCTACTTAAAATCACTTTGCCTCTGATTTCGGTAGTATCCAGACTTTTTTCTCAGTGAGCAATATATTTAAATCAGTTTGTAGATTACACTCGGAAGGGATAAAATGGCGCCGAAGGCAAGCAGTGACAAAGACGACTGGATAAAGCAGTTGGATGCCGAGCTGGAAAAGCAAACCCAAGACATCAAGAAGGATGCTTCGGAGCTGCAAACCCAGATGGGCGCTTTGAACAAGACGCTAATCTCCGATTTCGACCAGATCAAGGAACGGTTTGACAAACAGAAGATCTTCCTATCGATGGAACCCCAGAGAAGTGTGTACGCTCAGCAGGACGACACCCTTGAGAACTGGGACTTCAAGAATGATTTTCACCCCGAGGACATACGCAACATTCAGCTCATCGACCGCACCCAGGAGCAGGGGCGCATGGGCGATTCTCTCAAGGTATGGTACTACAATGATAATGGTGTCGTCCGCTTGCGCATGATCTTTGAGTACTGCGAGGGCGAGCATTACTACAAGTACGCGGGATGGAAGAGAGTATTCGGGCAGTTCGTTCTGTACGACGCGGCCCTCTCCGACGTATCCCTCGTAGAGATACACGACAAGATGGCCATCGTGGTCAAGGCCTGGTTCGAGAGCCACCTCCGCCACAACCGCGAGGTCCTCATCAACGCGCTGAAGGACAATTTCGAGAAGGGAGAGACCTTCACCGAGTGAGCGCCATTTTCCCACAAACCCCTTACTTTCCGTTTTATATTGCCACTTTCGCCCCCCTAGCAACGCCCCTGACCCTACTGGGTATAGCATGTAAGGGCACCACTTTCACTCACCCGCTAACAATGCATTTAATAGGTAGGGACATAGGTTAGCCCTGACTTCATCAAGTGAGGAATGGAAATGATGAACAAGGAAGAGATCGCACCCCATGTCAAAGAGATCGCCAGGGTGCTGGAAGGAAAGGTCAAGGAGCAGGATATCGAGAAAGACCTTGACAACTACCTGAATGTCTACAGGATGTCCCTGGAGGCATCCAAGCGCCACATCGTTCGCAAGTACGGCGGCGACCCCAATGCCCTGACCAAGGGCGAAAGGAAGCTACTCTCCCAGCTCGGTCTGAGCGAGCAAAGCGTGGACCTCCTCGTAAGGGTCATGTCCTCCAACACCCGTGAGGTGTCGGTAGGGGGTACCCCCAAGACTATCCAGTCCGGGATACTGGCGGACGAGAACGGCGGCACCGTCAAATTCACGGTGTGGGACGTGTCCAAGGCGGACCTGAAAGCCGGGGAGAACTATCTCATCCGGTACGCCTATACCAAGGAGTGGAGCGGACAGCCTGAGGTCCACCTAGGCAACCGAGTGGTGGTCGAGCTACGTCCACAGGACGAGGTGAAGGTGCCTGATAACGTGGTGGTCCCCCAGGTCGGAGGCGGATACTCCGCCCCCATCGTAGCCAAGGTGTCCGATCTGAGAGAAAATATGAACAACATTACCATCACTGGACGTGTCCTCACACTCAGGGCCAAAGAGGTGGAGACCCCCTCAGGCAAGAAGGCCATGTTCACCGGAGTCATCGCCGATGAAACCGGCAAGGTTGAGTTCACGGCCTGGCATGACTTCGGTCTGAAGGAGAACGAAGTCATCACCGTGACCAATGCCTACGTTAAGGGTTGGAAGGGGATTCCACGCCTAAGCTTCGGGGAGAGAGGACAGGTCACCAGGCCCAAGGTCAAGCTGCCCACCGTGGACGAGCTGTCACAGGCAGTGAGGAAGAGCATCGACGACCTCGAGAAGACCGGTGGGGCCTCCGACGTCATCGTCACTGGGACCATCGTGGACATCAAGAAGGGCACCGGGCTGATCTTCCGATGCCCGGAGTGCAACCGAGTGGTGCAGAAGGGCGTGTGCCAGGTCCATGGCAAGGTGCAGCAGGTCCCTGACCTCCGCATCAAGGTGGTGGTGGACGACGGTTCCGCGGCCATCACCGCGGTCATGAAGAAGGAGGTCACCGAAACCCTGACCGGCATCACCCTCAAGGACGCGCTGAACGAAGCAAGGGAAACCATGGATCCCGATGCGGTGGGCCACCGCTTCGAGGAACAGTTGCTGGCCAAGCCTATCGAGGTCCGGGGCAACGTCATATCTGACGACTACGGGCTGTCGATGAACGTCACCGAGGCCAAGTTCGTGGTGCTGGATGTGAGGACCGAGGCGGAAGCGCTCCTTAGGAAGATCGAGGTGATCTGATGAAGACCAGGGAGGTCGCTTGGAGGGTCTTCGCTTCGGAATACAACGCCTCGACGCTGGAGATCAAGGGCGAGGGGGAGAAAGCCCCCTCGTACGTCGTGACTCCTCTGGGGGCGATGGTGAATCGCGTGTTTATCGTTGGGCTGCTCACCGACCTGCAAAACCTCGGCACCGAGGGCGAACCGTACTGGCGGGCCTTGCTCTCCGACGGCATGAACAAGTACTACCTCTTCGCCGGGAAGTATAATCCGGAAGCTACCCTCATGCTGTCCAAGCTTCAGCCCCCTGCCTATGTGGCGGTGGTCGGAAAGACCAGGACCTACTCTCCCGAAGAGGGTAAGATCTTTGTCTCCATCCGCCCGGAGAAGATCATCCAGGTTGATGATGACATCAAGGACAACTGGGTGCTAGAGGCGGCTAGGTCCACCCTCAAGCGGATCGACTGCATGGAAGAGGCAATGCAGATGGAGTCCCCTACCGCGGATGAACTCGTCAAGCTAGGGTACAGCCCGGCGTTGGCCGAGGGCGTGGTCCGCGCTCTACCTCATTACAAGGATGTTGAGCTAAACCGCTACCGGGGAATGGTCCTGGAGGCTCTGGAGCAGCTCCTTCCGGAGCGCTCCGGCCAGCTGCCCATACCAGCGGACATGCCCTCTGCCGGCCCCGAGGAGATCGAGGACGAGGGCGATGATGGGGACAAGGAAGAGCTGGTCCTCAAGTTGATCGATCGCCTGGACACCAACAAGAAGGGCGCGCCGCTGGCCGATCTCATCCGAGAGGCGGCCAAGTCTGGCATAGGCGAGGCCGAGCTGGAAGAGATCAACAACTCCCTGCTGGACAAAGGCCTGATCTATGAACCGACCATCGGGAAGATGAAGCGCATCTGAGCGCCATCCCCTTTTCCTTTTTTATTCCACCTTCTTGAGCTCGGCCATCAGCATGTCCTCGAACTGCCATTCATTATCGAAGTGGTCGTTGAGGTCCTTAATCAGCACATAGAACCACCAGATAGCGAACACTGGAAGGAGGACAGAGACTATCAGGTAGAGGACATAGCTGCGCTCGCTGATGCTCTTCCATGCGCTGGGCATCAGCGGACCCATGCCGATCTGGGACGCGGCAAAGTTGACGTTCTGTACGAAGCCGTAGAAGCGGCGGTCATGTCCTGGGGCGAAATCGGTGAGCCAGAACAAAGTCAGCACGATGGCCACGATGTTGATGCCGGGGATGAGGCAGAGGATTGTCCACAGCAGCGCGCTCTGCGGCTCCTCGTGCATTAGGGAGCCATGGTCGAAGGCCTGCATCGCCTGGACGTACGGGTCGGTGAGGTGGCCGATCCCTTTTTCCTCCCCCCGGAAGCGGAAGAAATCCATGATCTCTCGACGCAGCGCGGATTCCCTGGCCATGTGCTCGTTGCGTCTCTTGAGCAGTCGAAAGATGAGGAATGCGATGAGGATGACGGCGACGATCGTGCCTACGATGGTGACGGTCAGGCCTGCCCACATATCATAGTATATGAAGCTTATGAGCCCCAGCACGTAGCTGGCCACCACCGCCACCACCGGGAGGAGGATCCAGTACTCGGAGATCTTGATATCGGTCTGCTGCCTGCGCCCCATGGTCATCAGGAGCGCTTCCCTGGCCTTGGCCGAGGAGCCCCAGCCAGCGAAGGGCGATGAGGGGGGCGGGGTCGGAGGCCCTCCTGACAGGCTCTTGCCGCAAGCGGTACAGTATCCGGAACCAGGCTTGACCGTCGACCCGCACTGTGGGCAAAGGACCGATTCATCGCTCAAGTGTTCGCCTCACGCTTCTTTCTATCATGGAGTAGAGATGATTCCCGGTATAAAGCAATGCGAGAGCGTTCCCACGCGCGATTTCCTCCCTGCCTTTCCCGACCACCGGGGTGGGGGGTTGGAACGGGCCATCTGCCCGGGATCTCCTGGACGAGGGTGGCGATCAGCGGGACACCTTGATGGACGCATAGCCGACCACGTCCTCCATCGGCGATACATCGCCGGAGTTACCGTACTTCAGCAGCTCGGCGCGTCTACCTCCCGACGCCAGGAGCATGGCCATTACCGGCCCGTACCCGCACATGGAGACGCTCTTGCGGACGACGGTGTCGTACACTCCCTCGGCATCGAGGGCAAGGATCCGGTCAATTACTGCACGGTCCTGCCTCGCGGCCACCGCAGCCGGGACGTAGTGGGAGAAGTCGGTGGAGGCAACGATCACGACATCGCGTCCCTGACAGGCCTTCTTGATCTCGTGGCCCACCTCCGCCGCGGTCTCATAGTCCTGGGCGGCCATGGCGATGGGGACGAAGGTGATGTCCTCGCGAAGGTACTGGATGAACGGCAGCTGGACCTCAATGGAATGCTCGTAGCGATGGGCTGTGGGATCGTCGGCGATGAGCCTTCCCATCCGACCGACGATCTCCTGGTCGATGCGGACCCGACCGAGGGGGGTATCGAAGTCCTCAGTGGTCATCGCCACCGGAGAGCCGAGGCCGCTGTGGTTAGGACCGATAACGATGAATGTTTCGGGAAACCCATCCTCGGCCAGGGCAGCGTAGGCGTGGGCGGCCACCGGGCCGGAATAGATGTAGCCGGCATGGGGCACCACCAGGCCCACGATGTCCCGCGGCCCGCTGCTGTTGAGCGATGGCCTCTTCCCGATATAAGCATCGTAGAGGTGGTCAATCTCCTCCCTTACCTGCTTCTCGGTGCGGGGATAGAACTTACCTGCGACAGCGGGCTGCCTCATGGCCATCATGCCTTAAAGGGCACCAGTGGTTATATCTAATTACCGCGGAAATGGGAAAATGAAAAGCCGCCGGGGAGCGGCAGGCCAAAGGGTTGGTAACGGCCATCCGTAAAGAACGGTTAAGGGGTTTAGAGGGAAGCCTCAAAGTCGTCCATGGTGAGCTTGAACTCATCGTAGGACTTGATGAGGCCCTTCTCCTTGAGAATCTCTCTCGTCAGCAGCCAATAGACGCAAGCGAGAGCCCGCCGCCCCTTGTTGTTGGTGGGGATAACCAGGTCGACGTTCCTGGTCTCATTGTTGGCATCGCAAAGGGCGACGATGGGAATCCCGATGTTCATGGCTTCGGCGACGGCCTGCTGGTCAGCAGCAGGGTCGGTAACGAGGAGCACCTCGGGTTCAATGTACTCGGGAAGCATGGGGTTGGTCATGGTGCCGGGGACGAACCGTCCGGCGAAGACCTTGGCCCCGATGGTCTTGGCGAAGACCTTGGCCGGCTTCTGGCCGTATTGCCTAGCCGAGGAAATGAGAATCCGGTCCGGCTGAATCCGGGCCAGGAATTTGGCCACCGCCCGGATGCGGGCGTCGGTCTGCTTTACATCCATTACGTATAATCCGTCCGACCTGACCTTGAAGATGAACTTCTTCATGTCGGCGCTTTTCTGCTGGGTACCTATGTGGACGCCCGAGGTTAGGTAAACATCTTCGGGCACCAGAAGCTCGGTCTTGACCTCTTCGCTCATCTAAAAACCTCACATGTCTCTTTTTACCGTGATAGGGAGCACGCCCCTATCGTACTCGAGCCTGGCAATCTCCACCGGGTCGATCATTCCCTCGGGTATATCGATAAGAACCGGCGCACCCAATGATACCTGTAACGACCGGGCACCGATGATACGCGCCTTCTCAAATCTAGTGTATTTCATAATAGCACCACGCGGGAGTGGCCTGATATTAACAGTCCACTTATAAATCTTTTGCAAAGCGTCCGATCGACGTCCAGATAGTTGATTGCCATGCTTCTCATTCCATTCTTTTTTACATCACCTATGCCCATTCTCAGGGTGTGACCAAATGTTTTGGTGGATAGCCGATTACACAAGGTCATCTTAAACGCTTGTATCACCAGGAGGGACGCCCGGCCCGGGGTGACGAGGATATTATTGGCACTGCGCCCACCCTTTGGCGGATAACGATTTGTACGAGCACGCTCTCCCGTCAGTGACGTCCGTCCTATCCTTTGGAGGTTAAGGCGGGCAGGAAACGATAAGATGCTATTCAACAGGGCCACGGCCTCGCCCACGGCCGGTCGGCAGAGGATCCTCGGCGAGAAAGGGCTTATCGCACTCCTCGGGCTGCTGAGCGCGTTCGTCCCCCTATCCACCGACCTTTACCTTCCGGCGCTGCCGAGCATGATGGTCCAGTACCAGGTCACAGAGGGGGAGATGAACCTCACGCTGATCGCGTTCTTCATCACCTATGGCTTGGCGACCCTGGTGTGGGGTCCACTGAGCGACAAGTACGGGCGCAGGCCGGTGCTCATGGCCGGTCTGACCGTCTACATCCTGGCAAGTTTGATGTGTGCGCTCTCGGGCAGCATCCTTGCGCTTATCGTTTTCCGGACCTTTCAGGCCATCGGGGGCGGGGGCGTCACTGCGGTGGCCACCGCCACCATCAAGGACGTCTTCGACGGCCGAAAGCGCCTCGTGGTGCTGGCGATCGTCCAGTCCATGGTGCTCATCGCGCCGGCAGTAGCCCCGGTGATCGGCGCCCTCCTCCTACAGTTCACCACCTGGCAGGGTATCTTCCTGGTGCTGGCGGGGATTGGGACGACCGCATTGCTCGGCACCCTAGCCCTGGTGGAAACACTGGATGAGCGTTACACAGGCTCGATCTTCGGCGCCCTAGGACGCCTCGGCGTGGTGCTAAGGAACCGCCGCTTCACCTACCTGCTGATCATGTTCTCCCTGGTCAGTATGGCTTCCCTGTCCTTCGTGGCCGCGTCATCCTACATCTACGTCAACGGTTTCGGTCTGACCGAGCAGGAGTACAGCTACCACTTCGCCCTCAACGCCATGGGCTTGGTGACCGCTCCCGTTGCTTACATTTTCCTATCCCGGCGGTTCGATATGGGGCCAGTCATCGGCCTGTGCTTCCTGACCATCACCGCATCGGGGACGCTGGTGTGCATCCTGGGCGGCATATCCCCACTAACCTTCGCCCTGTCCCTGCTCCCCGCCACCTTCTGCGGCAGCCTCACCCGAGCTCCGGGCACCAACCTGATCCTGGAGCAGCAGAGGGGGGATGCGGGGTCTGCTTCCTCGCTCATCGCCTGCACCGGCGTCCTCATGGGCAGTCTGGGGATGTCCATCGTATCGCTTGACTGGCCCGATCTGGTTTTCGTGCTGGGCGCAGTCAACGCGATGGTAGGGGCAGCATGCCTCACCATGTGGCTCATCCTGAGCGGGACAGAGCAGAGGGTGCCCGCGGGGGCGAGGTAGCGGCGTTCCCTGCAGGCTTTGCCGCCCTCACTGCCGGGGGCCGGCTTCCATTCTGTTCCTGAGGTGGGGGACCAGCCCACCATCCTCGAGGATACGGAGAAGGAACGCCGGGGGCGGACTGAACCTCGCGCCCTCACCCGTCCGAGTATTGCGCAGCGTGCCCCCTGCCAGATCGATCTCCGCGGTGTCCCCCGGCTCGAACATGCGCCCCGCTTCCGGGCAGATGACGATCGGGAGGCCGACGTTGATGGCGTTGCGATAGAATATCCGCGCCGCGCTGCCCACCACGACCGCGGCCACTCCTGCCGCTTTCAGTGCCAGGGGGGCCTGCTCACGCGATGACCCGCAACCGAAGTTGCGGCCGGCGATAATTATGTCCCCGGGGTGCACTTCACTGGCGAAGTGGACGTCCACATCCTCCATGGCGTGGGAGGCGAGATGCTTGAGGTCGTAGTTGTCGAGGTACCTCCCGGGAATGATGAGGTCGGTATTGATGTGGTCCCCATACTTCCATACCCTGCCGCGGATCATATCAAGGCCTCCTGGGGTCGGCGATGGCACCCTTGAGCGCGCTTACGGCCACCGTTTCCGGTGACGCTAGGTAGACCTCTGCGTCGGGCGAGCCCATGCGCCCCCGGAAGTTGCGGTTGGTGGTGGAGATGCATCTCTCTCCAGCGGCAAGGAGCCCTTGGTGCCCGCCCAGACAGGGACCGCAACCGGGGTTGAGGATCACCGCCCCGGACCTTGCCAGAGAGGTAAGGATGCCTTTCTCCGCCGCTTCGATGTACACCTCCCTGGAAGCGGGCACCACAATGAACCGCACATCCTTGGACACTTTGTTTCCACGGAGCACCCCCTCCGCCGCGGCCAGATCCTCCAGTCGACCGTTGGTGCAGGAGCCGAGCACTGCCTGATCGATCTTCAGTCCCTCCACCTTGGTCACCGGTACGACGTTGTCAACGGTATGGGGGCATGCCACCTGGGGTTCCAGTTCCTCCACGTCCATCTCCAGTTCTTCGTCCGCCGCTGCGGCCTGGTACGAGGGATCCAACACCCACCGGCGATCGGTCCGCGGGGCGAGCCAGTCCTGGGTCTTGCGGTCAGGGTAGCAGATCCCGACCTTAGCCCCCATCTCGATGCTCATGTTGCTCATGACCATGCGCGAGGCGATGCTCATCCTGGAGACCGCGTCACCGACGAACTCCACGCACTTGTAGTCCGCCCCGTCGGAGCCCAGGGAGCCGATGATATGCAGGATGACATCCTTGGACCACACATGGGGCGGCAACTTCCCCCGCAGGTGTATGCGCATGGTCTCTGGCACTCTCATCCAGATCTCCCCCGTCGCCCAGACCGCGGCCATCTCGGTGGCTCCGATGCCGGTAGCGAACGCCCCTAACGCCCCGTAGGTGGTGGTGTGCGAGTCAGTCCCCACAACGAGCATCTCCGGCACGACGTGGCCTTTCTCCGGCAGCACCTGATGACAGATGCCCTCGCCCAGATCGTAGAAGTTGGGGAGCTGTTCGGTCCGAGCGAAGGTCCGCACCTCCTTGTGGCCCTCGGCCGTCTTGATGGTATTGGCGGGTATGCGGTGATCGAAGAGGAGCACTACCTTGCGGGGATCCCAGATCCGCCGGGCCCCGATCTCGCGGAACGAGCGAAGGACCAGCGCGGAGTTCTCGTGGGACATGGCCAGGTCGACCTTGGCATTGACGATGTCCCCTGTGCATGCGTTCTCTCCGCTGGCGCGGGATAGGACCTTTTGCGCAAAGGTCATGGGAGGCATGTTCGAGCGCACATCGTGGCCGGATAAATCACTATCGCATTCCCTACCAGGAAGTGTGGACCACTTATTCTAGCCCGATAACGGTAGAGGTCCTTTCTCGCAGTATAGACGCCTCGTATATTTCACACCCGCGCTGATATGCTCCGAAAAAGTGGATTGGAATCCGCGTTTGTCGTTTTTTTCGGGCTAAATATCGTAAATCATCTGCGATTGTCGAAACTGACTTTCGGTAAAGATTTATATCGATTCATATTTCCTTATCCGTGATAGATTTGGGAGAATTTGGCATGGAGGAATTCATACCATCCAAGCACAAGGGAAATCTCCAGGACTATGAGACCGCCCTGAAGGAGTTCACCTGGTCCTCGGTCGACAAGGAATTCGACTGGCACAAAGGCGGGGTCTACAACGTGGCCCGGGAAGCAATCGACCGGCACGCCCAGAACTGGAGGAAGAACAAGATCGCACTGTACTCGATCACCGCCAACAACGAGGTCCGCAAGTATACCTTCGGCGAGATGGCAGAGATGACCAACCGGCTGGCGTCCGGACTGGAGAAGCTCGGGGCGGTCAAGGGCGACCGCATCTTCGTGTTCCTGGACCGGACCTCGGAGCTTTACATGGCCATGATCGCCATCCCCAAGATGGGGGGCATCGCCGGCCCCCTGTTCTCTGCGCTGGGACCAGACGCGGTGAAGGACCGGGCCCTCGACTGCAGTGCCAAGTTCATCGTTACCTCTCCCTATCTGTACAAGCGGCTGGAGCCGATCATGGACGACCTGGTCGACGTTCAGAAGTTCATCATCGTCGGTGACAATTCGGACCTCGGCGAGCGAACGGTGAGCTTCGACGAGGTCATGGCATCGGGTGATCCCAACTACCAGACGGTGAACATGGCGCCCACCGAACCCTATATCATCCACTACACCTCGGGCTCGACCGGGAAACCGAAGGGCGTGCTGCTGGGACATAAAGCGATGATACAGCAATGGTTCACCTCCAAGAATGTCCTCGACCTCAGGGAGGAGGATACCTATTGGTGCACCGCCGACCCCGGGTGGGTCACCGGAACCTCCTACGGCATCTTCGGCCCTTGGTACCTGGGGGCCACTCTGATCTCATATGAAGGCCGCTTCGACGCCCGGATCTGGTACTCCCTCCTTCAGAGGTACGGGATCACCGTCTGGTATACGGCTCCGACGGCCCTCAGGATGCTGATGAAGGCCGGGGACGATGCAGTGAAGGAGTTCGACTTTTCCAAGCTTCGCCACATCTGCTCGGTCGGAGAGCCCCTCAACGCCGAGGTCGTGCGGTGGGGAATGAGGGTCCTGGACCGCCGCATCCATGATACTTGGTGGCAGACCGAGACCGGTGCCCAGCTCATTTGCAATTATCCATGCATGACTATCAAACCCGGGTCCATGGGCAGGCCCATCCCAGGAGTCATCGCCTCGGTGGTGGACGAGAACGGAGTGGAGGTCCCGCCCAAGAAGGAGGGTTTCCTCGCTCTGCGGCCGGGCTGGCCGTCGATGATGCTGGGCATCTGGAGGAACACTCCCAAGTTCAAGGAGTACTTCCGCGTCCCCGGCTGGTACATCGCCGGGGACCAGGCGTACAAGGACGAGGACGGCTACTTCTGGTTCCTGGGCCGAGCTGACGACGTCATCAAGACCTCCGGCGAGCGGCTCGGACCGTTCGAGGTCG